>NZ_JEXX01000025.1:0-56075 GCF_000582055.1 Acinetobacter sp. 766875
GTTGTATAGTCAAGCCTCACGAGCAATTAGTATTGGTCAGCTTCACATATCACTATGCTTCCACATCCAACCTATCAACGTCCTAGTCTCGAACGGCTCTTTAGAGGAATAAATTCCTAGGGAAATCTTATCTTGAGGTAGGCTTCCCGCTTAGATGCTTTCAGCGGTTATCCCTTCCGAACATAGCTACCCGGCGATGCGACTGGCGTCACAACCGGTACACCAGAGGTTCGTCCACTCTGGTCCTCTCGTACTAGGAGCAGATCCTCTCAAATTTCCAGCGCCCACGGTAGATAGGGACCGAACTGTCTCACGACGTTCTAAACCCAGCTCGCGTACCTCTTTAAATGGCGAACAGCCATACCCTTGGGACCTGCTTCAGCCCCAGGATGAGATGAGCCGACATCGAGGTGCCAAACACCGCCGTCGATATGAACTCTTGGGCGGTATCAGCCTGTTATCCCCAGAGTACCTTTTATCCGTTGAGCGATGGCCCTTCCATACAGAACCACCGGATCACTAAGACCTACTTTCGTACCTGCTCGACTTGTGGGTCTCGCAGTTAAGCGCGCTTTTGCCTTTATACTCTACGCGTGATTTCCGACCACGCTGAGCGCACCTTCGTACTCCTCCGTTACTCTTTAGGAGGAGACCGCCCCAGTCAAACTACCCACCAGACACGGTCCTCGTCCCGGATAACGGGACAGAGTTAGAACCTCAACATTACCAGGGTGGTATTTCAAGGACGGCTCCATTGGAACTAGCGTTCCAACTTCAAAGCCTCCCACCTATCCTACACAAGTAAGGTCAAAGTTCAGTGTCAAGCTGCAGTAAAGGTTCACGGGGTCTTTCCGTCTAGCCGCGGGTACACTGCATCTTCACAGCGATTTCGATTTCACTGAGCCTCTGCTGGAGACAGCGCCGCCATCATTATGCCATTCGTGCAGGTCGGAACTTACCCGACAAGGAATTTCGCTACCTTAGGACCGTTATAGTTACGGCCGCCGTTTACTGGGGCTTCGATCAAGAGCTTCGCTTACGCTAACCCCATCAATTAACCTTCCAGCACCGGGCAGGCATCACACCCTATACGTCCACTTTCGTGTTTGCAGAGTGCTATGTTTTTAATAAACAGTTGCAGCGGCCTGGTTTCTGCGGCTGTCATCAGCTCAGGAAGCAAGTTCCATCACCAACAACAGCGTACCTTCTCCCGAAGTTACGGTACCATTTTGCCTAGTTCCTTCAGCAGAGTTCTCTCAAGCGCCTTGGTCTACTCGACCTGACCACCTGTGTCGGTTTCGGGTACGATTCCTGTGTAACTGAAGCTTAGAGACTTTTCCTGGAAGCATGGTATCAGCCACTTCGCTGTACAAGTACAGCTTGCTATCGGATCTCAGTATAGAGTACCCCGGATTTGCCTAAGATACATACCTACATCCTTCCACCTGGACAACCAACGCCAGGCTGACTTAACCTTCTCCGTCCTCTCATCGCATTACACAGAAGTATTGGAATATTAACCAATTTCCCATCGACTACGCCTTTCGGCCTCGCCTTAGGGGTCGACTCACCCAGCCCCGATTAACGTTGGACTGGAACCCTTGGTCTTTCGGCGAACGGGTTTTTCACCCGTTTTGTCGTTACTCACGTCAGCATTCGCACTTCTGATACCTCCAGCATACTTCTCAATACACCTTCATCGGCTTACAGAACGCTCCCCTACCACTTGACTAATGTCAAATCCGCAGCTTCGGCACATAGTTTTAGCCCCGTTACATCTTCCGCGCAGGCCGACTCGACTAGTGAGCTATTACGCTTTCTTTAAAGGGTGGCTGCTTCTAAGCCAACCTCCTAGCTGTCTATGCCTTCCCACATCGTTTCCCACTTAACTATGATTTTGGGGCCTTAGCTGGCGGTCTGGATTGTTTTCCTCTTGACTACGGACGTTAGCACCCGCAGTCTGTCTCCCGGATAGTACTCATAGGTATTCGGAGTTTGCATCGGTTTGGTAAGTCGGGATGACCCCCTAGCCGAAACAGTGCTCTACCCCCTATGGTATTCGTCCGAGGCGCTACCTAAATAGCTTTCGGGGAGAACCAGCTATCACCAGGCTTGATTAGCCTTTCACCCCTATCCACAAGTCATCCCCTGGCTTTTCAACGACAGTGGGTTCGGTCCTCCAGTTAGTGTTACCCAACCTTCAACCTGCTCATGGATAGATCGCCTGGTTTCGGGTCTATACCCAGCAACTAAACGCCCTATTAAGACTCGATTTCTCTACGGCTCCCCTATACGGTTAACCTCGCTACTGAATATAAGTCGCTGACCCATTATACAAAAGGTACGCAGTCACACCACGAAGGTGCTCCCACTGCTTGTATGCATGCGGTTTCAGGATCTATTTCACTCCCCTCACAGGGGTTCTTTTCGCCTTTCCCTCACGGTACTGGTTCACTATCGGTCAGTCAGGAGTATTTAGCCTTGGAGGATGGTCCCCCCATATTCAGACAAGGTTTCACGTGCCTCGCCCTACTCGTCATCATTATGTGTGCCCTTTCGTGTACGGGAATATCACCCTCTACGTTCGCACTTCCCAGAGCGTTCCACTAAAACACACATAACTTAATGGGCTGATCCCCGTTCGCTCGCCGCTACTGAGGGAATCTCAATTGATTTCTTTTCCTAAGGGTACTGAGATGTTTCACTTCCCCTCGTTCGCCTTGCAACACTATGTATTCATGTTGCAATACCTACCTTAAAGTAGGTGGGTTCCCCCATTCAGACATCTCCGGATCAAAGGATATTTGCCGCCTCCCCGGAGCTTTTCGCAGGCTATCACGTCTTTCATCGCCTCTGACTGCCAAGGCATCCACCACATGCACTTAATTACTTGACTATACAACCCCAAACAGTCGACGTTACCTACAAGTTAGTAACTTCAACATTTCAGTTTAGAGCACTGTGTATTTAAACACTGTACAGCTTCAATCTAAATTCATATACCAAAACGCTTGATTCAGTTAATTTGCTAGTTCTCAATTCATTCAGATTAATTGCTTAATCTAAACTCTTGAGTGAACAATTTATTTCAGACTCAATTTTGCCAATCTGTTAATGAATAAACACGCCTTCGTCAGGTCATGCTTAATACCGTGATACTTAAATCACAGAAGTTAATAAACCAAGACCGAAATCTCTATTTACTAATTTCTGTAATCCGAACTTATCTTAAGTTCTGGTGGAGACTAGGAGAGTCGAACTCCTGACCTCCTGCGTGCAAAGCAGGCGCTCTACCAACTAAGCTAAGTCCCCAGCTTACATCATCAGTCATGTATCTTTTATCTATAACTTTAACCAGTCAAAGTCATGGTGGGTCTGACAAGACTTGAACTTGTGACCCCACGCTTATCAAGCGTGTGCTCTAACCAACTGAGCTACAGACCCTCAGATACATCTATGAAGAACAACTTGTTGTGGATTCTTACCAATCGTCAATCTTTCGTTAAGGAGGTGATCCAGCCGCAGGTTCCCCTACGGCTACCTTGTTACGACTTCACCCCAGTCATCGGCCACACCGTGGTAACCGCCCTCTTTGCAGTTAGGCTAGCTACTTCTGGTGCAACAAACTCCCATGGTGTGACGGGCGGTGTGTACAAGGCCCGGGAACGTATTCACCGCGGCATTCTGATCCGCGATTACTAGCGATTCCGACTTCATGGAGTCGAGTTGCAGACTCCAATCCGGACTACGATCGGCTTTTTGAGATTAGCATCACATCGCTGTGTAGCAACCCTTTGTACCGACCATTGTAGCACGTGTGTAGCCCTGGCCGTAAGGGCCATGATGACTTGACGTCGTCCCCGCCTTCCTCCAGTTTGTCACTGGCAGTATCCTTAAAGTTCCCGACATTACTCGCTGGCAAATAAGGAAAAGGGTTGCGCTCGTTGCGGGACTTAACCCAACATCTCACGACACGAGCTGACGACAGCCATGCAGCACCTGTATGTAAGTTCCCGAAGGCACCAATCCATCTCTGGAAAGTTCTTACTATGTCAAGGCCAGGTAAGGTTCTTCGCGTTGCATCGAATTAAACCACATGCTCCACCGCTTGTGCGGGCCCCCGTCAATTCATTTGAGTTTTAGTCTTGCGACCGTACTCCCCAGGCGGTCTACTTATCGCGTTAGCTGCGCCACTAAAGCCTCAAAGGCCCCAACGGCTAGTAGACATCGTTTACGGCATGGACTACCAGGGTATCTAATCCTGTTTGCTCCCCATGCTTTCGCACCTCAGCGTCAGTGTTAGGCCAGATGGCTGCCTTCGCCATCGGTATTCCTCCAGATCTCTACGCATTTCACCGCTACACCTGGAATTCTACCATCCTCTCCCACACTCTAGCTAACCAGTATCGAATGCAATTCCCAAGTTAAGCTCGGGGATTTCACATTTGACTTAATTAGCCGCCTACGCGCGCTTTACGCCCAGTAAATCCGATTAACGCTTGCACCCTCTGTATTACCGCGGCTGCTGGCACAGAGTTAGCCGGTGCTTATTCTGCGAGTAACGTCCACTATCTCTAGGTATTATCTAAAGTAGCCTCCTCCTCGCTTAAAGTGCTTTACAACCATAAGGCCTTCTTCACACACGCGGCATGGCTGGATCAGGCTTGCGCCCATTGTCCAATATTCCCCACTGCTGCCTCCCGTAGGAGTCTGGGCCGTGTCTCAGTCCCAGTGTGGCGGATCATCCTCTCAGACCCGCTACAGATCGTCGCCTTGGTAGGCCTTTACCCCACCAACTAGCTAATCCGACTTAGGCTCATCTATTAGCGCAAGGTCCGAAGATCCCCTGCTTTCTCCCGTAGGACGTATGCGGTATTAGCATCCCTTTCGAGATGTTGTCCCCCACTAATAGGCAGATTCCTAAGCATTACTCACCCGTCCGCCGCTAGGTCCAGTAGCAAGCTACCTTCCCCCGCTCGACTTGCATGTGTTAAGCCTGCCGCCAGCGTTCAATCTGAGCCATGATCAAACTCTTCAGTTAAAATCATTTTGCACCTTATTTATAGACAAGGTGCCAATTCTGGCTCATCAATTACTGACTTAAATTTCGCTCAAATAAACTTCGAGTAATTTAAACCAATCAATCAATGAAAATTATTTCGATTAATCAATCAGTAAAAATCCACACAAGTTGTTCTTCAATTCTCTTAATGATTTTTCTGCTCCTCGTCAGAGACAGATCCAACACAATACTAAGCTTTTATCTTAACCCTGTAAGCTAAGATATTCTTGTGTATCGCGTCGGGATGAGTGCATTATAGGGAAAAAAAACCGGTACGCAAGCACTTTTATAAATATCCATGCTCGACCGGTTCTTTTTCAGTCAGATAAATTTAAAAAATAATTTAAATTATTGATTTATATATTTAATTTATTTTCCCGTTGTTTTGATCTTTATATCTACAATCTTTATAGGCTGTTTTGGTACGTTTTGATGCATGCCATAGTTTGATGTAGGAACCTGAACAATACGGTCTACTACATCCATTCCTTTTACGACTTTACCAAAAACGGCATATCCCGGATTTCCCGGTGAACGGTTAAGAAATTTATTATCTGCGACGTTTATAAAAAATTGGCTAGTAGCTGAATCTGGATCTGATGTACGAGCCATCGCTAAAGTACCACGTGTATTTGCAATACCATTTCCTGCTTCGTTCTTAATAGGTGCTCGTGTTGTCTTTTCCTGCATATTTGCAGTCATGCCACCCCCTTGTGCCATGAAACCTGGGATCACACGATGAAAGATTGTCTCTTTATAAAAACCAGACTTTATATAGCTTTTAAAGTTATTCACACTAATCGGTGCTTTATCGTCATACAACTCTATTTCGATGTTGCCTAAATTTGTTTGCATCTCAACTAAGCTGTTAGCCCATACTGAGTGACTACTTAGACCTAGACAAAACAACATCAATAACTTTTTCATATTTTCCTACAATAAGCTTTATAAAAAGATAATTATTAAATCTAATCGCCTACAGCGAAGAATTCTAGTGACTATTTATTAAGAATTTTTAAGTCTATTTGTTTATTTAATCCATGTTCCACGTGAAACATGGATTATTGAATTTACTTAACTATTTTTATCCCAAAATTTTCTGAAGTTTTTACTAATTTCGATAGTATGACGTTTGGCTTTTCTAGAAATTGGAGTCAGGTTAATAAAACCATGAGTCTGTTCCGGAAACTCTTCGTAATACATTTTTACGCCATTTTGTCTTAATTTATGACTATATATTTTCGCTTCATCATGTAAGACATCGTGTCCAGCTGTAATCACAAAAGCTGGTGGATTTTTCTTTAGGTTGCCATAGGTGGGTGAAATAATTGGATCATCAAGTTCTACATTATGCTGAGTTGCATAATATTGTGTGACGTAATCAATATCGGTATTTGTTAAAACCAATCCTTCGTTATAGGCATAAAAAGAAGGATGTCTGCTTTTAAAATCTACTGTTGGATAGATAAGTAATTGTGCTTGCGGTGCATAAGCTTTATTTACTGATCTTTGCGCTACAACAGTACTAATATTTCCTCCTGCACTGTCCCCTGCAACCGCAATTCTATTTTTTAATATTTTTAATTGTCTGCGATTTTGATAAACCCATGCTAATGCATCTTCACATGACTGAATTAAATGTTGTGGTGAAACTTCCGGAGCAAGAGGATAGTCGATACTGAGGACCTGTACTTTTGCATATTTTGCTAATAAACGACAAACTTCATCATGAGTATCTAAACCACCTACAACAAAACCACCCCCGTGATAAAACACGATTAATGGCAGTTTCTTATTATTAGCCGGATGATAATGTCTGGCAAAGATTGTGCCGCTTTGTAGTGGAAGACGAATATCTTCTACTAATTCAATATAAGTTGGTTTTTGACGTATGGCCTGCATTTGTGCATCAAACATTCTTCTTGATTGAATCGGATCAGAGCCAATGAAACCCACTCTTCCCTGTTTGATTTGCACAGCCATCATGCATTTCGTAAATGAATCGAGATCTGGGTATTGATAAGAATATCCTAAAATTTTAGCGAGAGACTCTTGGGCTAGTCGGGGTAACCTATCAAGTGCTCGAGCAGCAGGGCCTTGTCCCTTATCTAGCAATGTTTGAATTTTTTGATTAAATGCTGTCATGCCTGTCTCCTTGAATCCCTCTTATCCTTCATATTTTCTACAGAATTCTTTGTTGTTTGACTATATTCGCATACAACTCATGCAATCAAGATACAAAGGTAAAAACCAATCTACGCTAATCTGATTTATAGCAAATGTCATTAACAAATCTGTCGATTAAAACAGGACTTTTTTGCCAATTATTGTTAACAGACAAAAAGAGGGACTGCTATGTCAGCAAAACTAGTTGTTACTATGTTAGCAACCAGTCTTTTAACTGTAGGCTGTGTTGCTTATCCAGATGATCCTTATTATCGTGGTGGCGGATATGGTTACCATGATCATGATCGTCGCTATGATCGTGATGATCAACGTCGATATAATGATTGGGAACGAAAACGTTGGGAAGAGCGTCAACGAGTATATGAACAACAACGTAAAGACATTCGTGAACAAGAAAAAAATCGTCGTGAATGGGAAAAAAGGCACCGTGATTGGGATAAAAAACGGGTAGAAAATCGAGATCATGATCGCCGGGATTATCGTCACGACGATTAAGCTCACTAAGATATAAAAAGCCCCAAAGAGATAAGTCTTCTGGGGCTTTTTTGAGGAATATAAATTCTCTCTAATTTATAGAAAAATGAGTAGCAGCTCATTTCATATATGTATCGGCATCATGAACATATATGTTCTATAAACTCATATCTCTTATTTTTAGCAGTGTATTACTGAGCAGTTGCAGAACCTGAAACTGAACCAGAAGCACCAGCGTCTACTTGACCAGGTTGTGCTTGACCAGAAACACCTGCGTCGATACCAGCACCAGCATGTACGCCAGATGGGCTAGCACTTGTTTGAGCAGAACCAGAAGCGTTTAAACCAGCTTCTGATGCACAACCAACAGCTGTAAGAGCAACACCAGCAAGTACTACAGAGATAAGACCTAATTTTTTCATGATTGCTTTCCTTTCATTACGACAAACGTTTAAATGCAAAGTTCATCTTCGCGCTGCCTATAATTCACAATTTTTTTTTCTGACGTGCGTATCATTGGTTGTCTTTTGTAGTAATAGAAGTACAAATTCTGCAATTTTTTATTAAATTCAATTTTTTTATATGACCAACCTAATTTATAAATTAAACCATAGATAAACATTTGTTTAATTTTATCAATTTTTTCTTTTCATTCTGCTTGGCCGTTATATTTAAAATTTTTCCATTCATAGAAACGCTATATAAGGTACGTAGATTGTTACAGAGCTTTTTGGCCCTTAAAAGTGGTTTTTTATAAAAAAAGCCGCGAATGATCACGGCTCTTTTAAAAGTGAATACGGCTTAAATATTAAATTATGGCCACTGCATTTCACCTTTTACGACCTTAGCCCCTAACTCTAA
This sequence comes from Acinetobacter sp. 766875, assembly GCF_000582055.1. Classification (NCBI taxonomy): domain Bacteria; kingdom Pseudomonadati; phylum Pseudomonadota; class Gammaproteobacteria; order Moraxellales; family Moraxellaceae; genus Acinetobacter; species Acinetobacter sp. 766875. The sequence continues at coordinate 8,585 of NZ_JEXX01000025.1, forward strand.
GCTATCCACGCTTTGAAGTGTTGGATATTGCTTTTGCATGAGTTTGCTCAACTCAGTAGCATTTTTAGTTGCTTTAGCTACTTTTTCATAGCTATTTAAATAATTAATTGAAAAGTTAACAGCATCTAGGCCTTGTGGTGCGCCTTCTACCATATGAGCAGGTACAACAATTTTAGGTTGAAGGGCTTTAATGCTTTCTAAAGATTGAATGACTTCCACACGATCTTTGGTTTTAGGGGTATCGGCCATCCATAAATGAATGCCTGAAGATACCGGAATACCACCCACGACTGCTTTTGCAGAAGGAACCCATAAATAAGTAAGCTCTTTTTTACCTTTAATCTCGATTGATTCATTCTCAAGTTTTAAAGTTTTAGCAGTGTAAGCTTGAGGCACAATAATTTGGCTAGGTGCATTTGCACCCATTTGTGGCCCCCAATATTTAACTTTAAGCGCTTGAGTATCCTGAATATGCTTTACTGTTTCCGGCGTAGCAATGATCTGTACATTCGGGAAATACTGTTTAAATACGTCTAAGCCGAAATAATAGTCCGGGTCACCATAGCTTACAAAAATAGTTTTTAATGTTTTACCGCTATCGAGAATATTTGCGGCAAGGCGCAATGCTTCAGATTTTGAAAATTGTGCATTAACCAATAAAACTTCCTTATCTCCTTCTATTAAGGTTGAAGTCACACCGAAGTGTTCTGGTTTAGCAAGAAAACTCTGAATTTTCAGTTCTTGAGCAAAAGCTGACTGAGCCATGGTTAATGCTGTAGCAGTAGCAAGTGCGGAAGCGGTTAATTTAAATAATTTCATTAGGTATTCTCCTGTTTCATGAAGAATACTTTAAATTGCAATTTATGTAAGATAAACGCACTAATTTAAGATAAACTGTTGCATATATTGTAATAATAGCTAGACATATGGATACTTTAAAAGCGATTCAGGTCTTTGTTTCTATTGCACAACATGGCAATTTGACCAAAGCAGCCGAGCATCTTAATTATTCTCGTGCCATGGTTTCGCGTTATCTTGAACACCTTGAGCATACGTTCTCAACTCGACTTTTCCAAAGAAATACCCGAAAAATATCTCTTACTCCAGCAGGTGAGAAAGCTCTACTCTACTGTGAAAATATTTTACAACAGCAGTTACTCTTACAAGAACTCGCTGCACCTGAGCAGCATAATGGAACAATTCGTTTTACGTGCGGTTTATTTTTGTTTGAACTAGGGGTAGCAGAATGTATTCGACAGTTTAAACGTCAGCATCCACATATTGATTTTGATGTTTACTTAACTGAAAACACCATGGATCTTATTGATGCACAAGTAGACTTGGCGTTACGTATCACTCAAAAGGTGGCCGATGGTTTAATTGCACGACCCGTTTGTCAAATCGAGTCTGTGTTCTGTGCTCATCCTGATTATTTGAAACAGCACAGTCCCCTGCTCCATCCTCGTCAACTTATTCAACATGAATGTATTGCTCATCACAGCCAACATCAATACTGGACACTTTTTGATAATGAACAACAGCCTCAGAACTATCCTTTAAATGTCACTTTTAAAAGTAATGATGTGAATGCGCTTTACGATATGTGCTTACACGCACAGGGAGTCGCAATGTTACCTACTTTATTAGTGGAGAAGGATTTAAAAGAAAAACGTCTAACTCCTTTATTTAAAAACTTTACGGCCCCTGAGTTAAGTTTGTCGGTCGTGTATGCTTCTAGACAGCATTTACCTCGAATTACTCAAGAATTTATAGCTTTTATGATTGAAAAGCTGGATTTTTACTTAAAACCGCAAAATTAAAGCTTTAAATTGCCGTGTACGCTTGAATTTTTAGGCAATGCCCATACTTCATCCCTATTAATGAATTACAGCATATGCATGGCAGTTCAGGTTTTACGCAGTAAATACTGATGCCAAAAAGGACTGTACATGTTTAAAAACCCATTTAAACGGAGATCATCAATGGCTAATGAGCAAAATGAGCAAGCTCAAGACATTCAAAATGAGCAAGCTGAGCAATCTAACGAGCAAACTCAGGCTGAAAGTGTAGAGCAAGCAAACGACGTTACCGTTGAATCTTTACAAGCGCAAATCACCAAACTAGAAGAAAATCTTAAGCTTGAAAAAGCTCGTACTGCTAATGCAGTTTACGAAGCACAAAAAAGCGTAGAGCGTATTCAACGTGAGTCTGAGAAACATAAAGAGACTGTACTTGAAAAATTTGCCAAAGAATTGTTGGACTCTGTCGACAATTTAGAACGTGCAATTCAGGCAGCTGGTGGTGAAGAAACACCTGTACTTGAAGGTGTTAAGTTAACCTTAAAGTCACTGTTAACGACTCTTGAGAAATTTGGTGTTGTAGAAGCTGATACTCAAAATGGTTTCAATGCAGATTTACACCAAGCTGTTGGTATTGATCCAAATGCCAAAGCCAATGAAATCGGCACCGTTTTACAAAAAGGCTATACCTTAAATGGTCGCTTGTTGCGCCCTGCTATGGTTATGGTTGGTCAATAAAATGAGCAAAAGCGAAGCATCGCTTCGCTAAAAGCACAAAATTTGAGAGTTTTTTGATTTTTTTTCATAAAAATGCTTGAAAAAAACCGATTGACTCTCATATCGAATAACAAGCAAAAACATTGCAACAGAATTTTAGAGGAACACACCAAATGGCGAAAATTATTGGTATTGACTTAGGTACTACCAACTCATGTGTTGCTGTACTTGAAGGCGATAAAGTAAAAGTAATCGAAAACGCTGAAGGCGCACGTACAACTCCATCGATCATTGCTTATAAAGATGGCGAGATCTTAATTGGCCAAAGTGCTAAACGTCAGGCAGTAACAAACCCTAAAAATACATTATTCGCGATCAAGCGTTTAATTGGTCGTCGTTATGAAGATCAAGCAGTACAAAAAGACATCGGTCTTGTACCGTATAAAATCATCAAAGCAGATAATGGTGATGCTTGGGTTGAAGTAAACGATAAAAAATTAGCACCTCAACAAATCTCTGCAGAAATCTTGAAAAAGATGAAGAAAACAGCAGAAGATTACTTAGGTGAAACAGTAACTGAAGCGGTAATTACCGTTCCTGCTTACTTTAACGATGCTCAACGTCAAGCAACTAAAGATGCGGGTAAAATCGCTGGTTTAGATGTTAAACGTATCATTAACGAACCAACTGCTGCTGCACTTGCGTTCGGTATGGATAAAAAAGAAGGCGACCGTAAAGTTGCAGTTTACGACTTAGGTGGTGGTACATTCGACGTATCTATCATTGAAATCGCGGATCTTGATGGCGACCAGCAAATTGAAGTGTTATCAACTAATGGTGATACTTTCCTTGGTGGTGAAGACTTTGATAACGCATTAATTGAATACTTGGTTGAAGAATTCAAGAAAGAACAAAGTGTGAACTTGAAAAATGATCCACTTGCGTTACAACGTTTGAAAGAAGCTGCTGAAAAAGCAAAAATCGAGCTTTCTTCATCAAATGCAACTGAAATCAACCTTCCATACATCACTGCTGATGCTTCTGGTCCTAAACACTTAGTGATCAACGTAACACGTGCAAAACTTGAAGGTTTAGTTGCTGATTTAGTTGCTCGTACGATTGAACCTTGTAAGATTGCACTTAAAGATGCTGGTCTTTCGACTTCTGACATCTCTGACGTAATCTTGGTTGGTGGTCAGTCTCGTATGCCGCTTGTACAACAAAAAGTACAAGAATTCTTCGGTAAAGAGCCACGTAAAGACGTGAACCCTGACGAAGCAGTTGCTATCGGTGCTGCAATTCAAGGTGCTGTATTATCTGGTGACAAGAATGACGTATTACTTCTTGACGTAACACCATTAACTTTAGGTATTGAAACAATGGGCGGTGTATTAACACCAATCATTGAGAAAAACACTACGATTCCTGCGAAGAAATCACAAGTGTTCTCTACTGCTGCTGACAACCAACCAGCTGTAGATATTTCAGTTTACCAAGGTGAACGTAAGATGGCTCAACAAAACAAATTGTTGGGTAACTTCCAATTAGGCGATATCCCACCTGCTCCACGTGGTGTGCCGCAAATTGAAGTATCGTTTGACATCAACGCTGACGGTATCTTGAAAGTATCTGCGAAAGATAAGAGCACTGGTAAAGAGCAATCGATTCAGATTAAAGCAAACTCAGGTTTGTCTGATGCTGAAATCGAAGCAATGATTAAAGATGCTGAAGCGAATGCTGAAGAAGACCGTAAGTTTGAAGAACTTGCAAAAGCTCGTAACGAAGCTGATGCATTAATTTCAAGCTCGAACAAAGCTGTTAAAGATCTTGGTGACAAAGTGACTGAAGATGAAAAAACAGCGGTAAGCACAGCAGTTTCTGAACTTGAAGCAGCAACTAAAGAAAATGACGTTGACGCGATTAAAGCGAAAACTGAAGCTTTACAAAACATTTTGATGCCGATCACTCAACGTGCTTATGAACAAGCACAACAAGCTGGTGGTGCTGAAGGTTTTGATCCTAATGCATTCCAAGGCGGTGATGCTGGTCAACAAAAAGCTGATGATGGCGTTGTAGATGCTGAATTTACAGAAGTAAAAGATGACAAAAAATAATTTGTCTCTTTAAAAAGACCGCGCGAAAGCGCGGTTTTTTTATTATTTACAAAAAATAACAATTATTATTTTTATATTTATTTGCTATTTTTTAGTCAAAAAGGTCAATTATAAAAATTAACTATTTATTATTTATAAAAAATTTAAAGAATTAGAATCACTGTTATTAAATCCATTTATTTTTACATTAATGCCAAATAAATAGATTTATTCATTCCGTTTCTTTAGCAAGATCACAAAATGATCGCCTTCTTTGGTCTCCTTTATCACTTTGACGAATCTAAATTACTTACTAACAATAAGAATTTATTTATATTTTTATTTTTGCCATGAAAAAATTTCTATGGTGGGGAATGAGCTTTTACTTAAGTATGAGCTTACACACAGTTGCTTTAGCTCAAAGCCCTTTATCAACTATTTCTTTTAATCAACCTCTAAAATACAAGATTGATTATATAGATCCACGCTTTCATATTACCAAGGAACAGTTTGTTCAAATTGGCAAAGAAGCTGCTGAAATTTGGCAGAAAGAAACTGGAAAAACTTATTTTATTTATGACTCACAAGCAGAGCTTACAATTAATTTAGTATTTGATGATTATCAAACTGCTCAAAATGAAAGAAAAATTAATATAAATAAGTTATTACAGCAGCAGGAAGAATGGCGGGAGAAAAATAAAGCTGTTCTTTTATCTAAACAACAAATAGAGGAGGAAACTACTCTTTTGAATGAAGCCAAAGTCCAGCTTAATAATAGATTTGAACAATATCAAAAGGATGTAACTATCTTTAACCAAGGAAATGTTGGGAAATTTAATCAAGCTGATTTAATTAAACGTCAAGCTGAGCTAACCAGATTATCATTAGATTTAAAAACAAAATTTTCTCATCATAGTAATAAAATAGAAACTCTTAATGCGCAAATTAAGCAAATAAATCAACATCAAAACATGCTTAATCAAGCTATCAAGGAATTTAATTTAAGCACAACTGATCGTCCTGAGACTTTTCATAAAGGCTTATTTAGTCAAAATCAAATTCAGATTTATGGCTTTAATTCATTTGATGATTTGCGTTTAACACTTGCCCATGAATTTGGACATGCATTGGGACTAAAACACACTACTGACCCTAAATCTTTGATGTACCCTCGTTTAAAGGAACAAGATATTCATAACTTCAAATTAACACATTCAGATTTAGATTTACTGAGTTCAACTTATAGTTCAAATGACAAAAATCATTAAAACTAACTGATTAAATAAACTAAATAAAATAAAAACTGTTCAAATTTTACTAACAAATAATTTGGCAAATGGTAAAAAATAATGAGACCAAAGTCTCATTTATTTATCGAAATTGTATATTTTTTGATTGATTTTTCATTTTATCTTCTTATAATACGTTTTTTTTAAAATCTCCCCCCTGACGACTATGCGCTTAACATCTTTGTTATTAGGCTTGGCTTTTGCTTTTTCTAATTTTCAGGCCAATGCTCATCTTGCAACTCCTGCAAACACTCAAGTTCAGCAAAAAAATGCTCAACATTTAACATATAGAATTGCTGAAGTTGATCCTCGTTTTGGTTTAAGTCAAGATCAATTGATTCAGATTACTCAGCAAGCTGCTGATATCTGGAAAGAAGGTACAGGTAAAAATTACTTTACTTATGACCCAAATGCAAAGTTAGAAATTCGTCTTGTATACGATGATAGCCAAAATCGTTCAGCAGAGCGTCAAAAAATTTCTGCTCAGTTTAAGCAAGATCAACAACGTGTAATTGATGAACAGCAGCAAATTAAGCAGTTGAAGCAAAATTTAAGTCAAACTCAATCTGATCTTGAAAACAAAAAACAGATCTTAAATGAGAAGTTGAAAAATTTTGATCAACAAATGATGCAGTTTAACGAAGGTAAATTAGCACCTGAATACACAGCAAAATCTCTTGCGAAGACTCAGAAAGATTTACAGAAGCAAACTGTTTCTTTGAAGAAAGATATTGCCGCTTATAATCAGCAAGCTGCAGATTTAAACAAAAAGGTTAATCACTTTAATCAGATTAACGATCAGTTCAATCAATCTTTAAATCAGTTTAAGCAAAATGCCCAAGCTGATGTATTTAAGAAAGGGATTTATAACGGTAAACAAATCACAATTTATGAGTATAGCTCAATTGATGATTTACGTTTAACGATTGCTCATGAATTAGGCCATGCACTAGGCTTAAAACATAGCGATCAACCGGGTGCCCTAATGTACTCAGTTCGCAAAGACAGCGATAAAAAAAGTAATGTTTTAACTGATGCTGATCGTGATCTATTAAACGCTTTACCTCAATAATTAGTTATGAGACATAACGATGTATCTATTTTATAAATAGATACATCGAAATTCATGTCAAAGTCATGTTATTGTGGTTGTAAGAGCCGTCTAAAATAGAATGGAGATCAAGATGAGTTATTATCATATCCTGATTGAAGTAAATGATCACATTAGTACGATTGAGCAAACTCGAGATATCGAACTATTTGATATTATTGAACTTAAACCTTATCTTCATTCTATTTTATTACCTTACTTCAATGAGCAAGAAATTGAGCTTGAAGATGAAAATATTGGATATAAAGATATTTTACATCTGGAAGTTAAGCAGACATTATTGCCTATCGAGCACCTAATTGAAGAAGAACAAAAGCAGCTACCAAGTGATACTGATGTCACAATTACTGCTTATGAAATCTTTAATGACCGCGATTTAAGCCAAGATGTTACCTCAGTTATTTTTGATATATTGGAAGCAGTAAAGCTAGATCAATCTATAGTTTAGCTGTCCAATAAAAAAGGTCTGCATATGCAGACCTTTTTTATTTAATATTTTATTGCATCATTTTTCGTGCTTGTTCTTGGCGGAATGCACGTAAAATTTGTTGCCCTGCCCGTCCTGTTGGATTTAAACCTAAACGGGTTTGCTCCTGACGTATAGCAACACGGGTTTTATCTCCAATCAGTCCATCAACAGCACCAATATCATAACCACGATTAATCAAAAATTGCTGAATCTCACGACGCTCTGCGCGAGAAGTACCAGGGTCATCTGTTGGCCAAGAAGCAACGAATGGTTTCCCACCTTTTAAACGATCAGATAAATGTGCAATTGCAAGTCCATAACTTTCTGCTGCGTTATAGCTATAAATAGCATCAAAATTTTTAAATACTAAAAAGATTGGACCACTTGCTCCTGCAGGCGCCATTAACCCAGCTGGTGTGCTACCAGATAATGCACCTTGAATTAATGGTGTACCATCAATTCGGGTTACCCCACGTGAACTCCAGCTACTCAATGGCTTTTTAGAGCGACGCCCTTCTCCATCAATTGACATACCTGATGGAATTTTGACTTCAAAGCCCCAAGGCATACCAGTTTGCCATCCAGCTTTATTCAAGAAATTAGCCGTAGATGCCAATGCATCTGCTGTGCTAGATACTAAATCACGACGACCATCACCATCAAAATCAACAGCTAAGCGTTCATAAGTTGATGGCATAAACTGTGTATGTCCAAAAGCGCCAGCCCATGAACCTTTAAGTTGATCTTCGGTTAAATCACCGCGTTGCAAAATACGCATAGTGGCAAAAAATTCTGTCCGGAAATAACTTTGCCGGCGCCCTTCACAACTTAATGTTCCAAGTGCCTGCAATAAAGGATATTTTCCAGAAATATCGCCAAAATTACTTTCAACGCCCCACACTGCCACAATTGTTTCAGGCGGTACGCCATAAACTTGAGAGGCACGATTTAAAACATCACGATATTGCGCTAATTTTTGTTTCCCAAGCTCAACACGTTCTTCATCTACAAGACCAGATAAATAGTCCCAAATTGGTGTCGAAAACTCTGGCTGATAATTTAACTTATCAATTACTGAGTAGTCCGGCGTTAAATTTTGTGTATAACGGTCATACGTGCTACCCGAAACACCCGCAGCAATCGCTTGCGAACGTAAATTTGCCAAACAACTCTGAAAATTATTATTAGGCGTGTAAGTATTGCTATTCGTTACAGGAACTGTTGCATTACTAGATATTGTAGAAGTAGAACCATTAATTATCAGCTCTGCTTGAGCCTGAGTCATTGTCAAAAATATAGACCCAACAATACAAGAAAAACGTCGCATATTATCCTAGTTCAATTTTTAAATTTAAATTTGTCTTTACCATACCATTATGGACTCAAAATTTTCAGAGAGAAATCGTAAATTTGAATTCATAATTCCTTCTTTAAATTCATTTCCAGAGTTTTAAATTCAAATTTTGCATCCAGTTTTAAATTTAAAACTTCCAACATCAGATTAATTATTTTTAAATTCAAAAATCGCACCCATACTTTAAATTCAAAACATCAGTTTAAATTTAAATATTCAAATCACAAACCAATTGTGGATAACTTATAAAACCACACACGAAAACTGCCGAAACCCCTATATTCTATATATCTTTCATCATCTTTATACGCTACAAGCCCCTCACCACTCATGGATACATGTTTTAAATTTAAAAGTTAGATATAGTTTTGAATTCAAAATACCACTCAGATAACATGCATCTTTTTAAATTCAAAACGCACATAAGCTAGAGACCCGATTTAAATTCAAACTTTAGGTATTGGGGATAACTTATTTTAAATTCAAAACCACCAAAAACAAGTTATTCTATTTTTAAATTCAAAATTACAACCTTTATTTAAATTCAAAAGCTCAATAGAAGTTATCCACAGCAAGACAATATTAGATTTTTTAATTTTTTTAAATTTAAAAGATAAAAAAAGCGATCCGAAGATCGCTTTTTTGCAAATTTTAACTGAATTAAATGGTCATATCAGCTGTTAATGCGAGTGGTTCTGGCAAAATTTTCGCTAATTGACGGCATAAATTCGTCAATTCATTACTATCCACAGGCATTAAGGTAATGTGGCCTAACTTACGGCCAGCACGTTCTGATTTGTTATAAAGGTGCAGATGAGCGCCATTTAGTGCTAAAACATCTTCAGTTTTAGGATGCTGACCAATAATATTGATCATGACCGTTGGTCGAACAACGTCTGTTGAACCTAATGGTAAGCCTGCAACAGCTCGAATATGGTTTTCAAACTGTGAACATACAGCACCTTCAATTGACCAGTGACCTGAATTATGAACACGTGGTGCCATCTCATTCGCGCATAGGCCTTGTTCTGTCACAAATAGCTCGAGAGTTAGCACACCTACATAGTTGAGATGATTTAACAAACGTGTAATGTAGTCTTGAGCAACAGGTTGTAGAGCTTCACTATTCGGTGCAGGAACGATTGAGTGCGACAAAATACCGTTGTGATGGTGGTTTTCAGCCAATGGCCAAGTCTTCACTTCACCATTTTGACCACGTACTGCAATAATCGAAACTTCGCGAGAAAACTTCACAAAGCTTTCAGCAACTAAGCTTTTTGCAGGACCAAGCTCTGCCCAAGCTGTATCAATTTGGTCTTCTGAACGAAGTACAAACTGACCTTTGCCGTCATATCCACCAGTTGCTGTCTTGAGCACAATTGGTAAACCAAGCTCAGCAACAGCTTTTTTTAAGCTTTCTAGGCTGTCTACAGCACGATACGGCGCAACAGGAATCGCAAGTTCATCAAATAATGCTTTTTCTGACAAACGATTTTGTGCAGTTGCTAAAGCAATACGGGGAGGGTGCAATGTTTTGGTTTGTGTTAAAACATCTACGTCCGCAACCGGCGTATTTTCAAACTCAAGACTGAAAACATCAGCACTTTCAATAAACTGCTTTAAACCTTGTTCATCTTGGCTAGAAAAAACTTGGCCTAAAACACCTGCTGGACAATCTGTATTTGCTTCAAAAAAAGTACATTGAATATTTAATGGTAACGCTGCTTGCGCCATCATACGGCCCAATTGCCCACCACCAAAAATACCGATAGTTTTATCCATTTCAGCCTCTTAAACCTGTCCCGGAATATTGTTGCTTGCAACTTTATCAGTTTGCGCAGCACGGAAATCTGCAACATTTTTTGCGATTTCAGGACGAGTTAAACCTAAGATTTGAGCAGCCATAATCGCAGCATTAGTCGCACCAGCTGGGCCAATTGCCAAAGTACCGACTGCGATACCTGCTGGCATTTGTACGATTGAAAGTAATGAATCTACACCATTTAAAATTGATGATTTAACTGGTACACCCAACACAGGTAAGTCAGTTTTTGCCGCACACATACCCGGTAAATGCGCAGCGCCACCAGCGCCTGCAATAATCACTTGAATACCGCGATCACGCGCAGTTTCTGCGTATTCAAATAAACGGTCTGGCGTACGGTGAGCAGATACCACTTCCGCTTCAAATGGGACACCAAGCTGTTTAAGCATATTGGCAGTATGTTCAAGCGTTGCCCAATCGGACTGGGAACCCATGATAATTCCGACTAAAGGTTGGGTATCTGTTGCGACCGCGTTCATTGGCATTTCCAAAGCGTAAAAATGGTAAAAACTCGACTTGTACCAAGCCAAGCATGAGAGAAAAAGATGAGGCCAATATTATAGCTGTTTTTTCACTCACCCCAAAGCCCAAGTTTATGAGGAAAAAGCGTGAATCCGATGGATTTAACAACGATCTGTCTGAAAACCCAATTTCAAATAATTTTACTGGCTTCTAAATACAAAATAGACACAACCAAACAAGCATAACATGGCCCAAACATAGTCTAATTTAAACGGCTGCTTAAACAGCAACACCATAAATGGTACAAATACAATGAGGGTAACCACTTCTTGGGTAATTTTCATTTCACCCAAAGTCCAGTTTTGATCACTCAAGATTCGAGTTGCTGGAATCATAAAACTATATTCCAGTAGGGCAATAATCCAACCGAATAAAATCGCTTGCCAGAATGGAGCATGGTGCAAAAACTTAAGATGCCCATACCATGCAAGTGTCATAAAACAGTTCGAAATAATTAATAGCACAAAAGCTAAAACCGTTGGGCTCAAAGGCACATCCTTCATCGTCACGATGATTTAAGTATTAATATGGATCAAAAACATTATAAAAGATAAAACTATAATTCAGCTTAAATCTAAAAAATAAAGCTGTACTTTTATGAGTGCCTCAAACACATAGAACAACAACGAATTTTGACTATCTTTTCCAGTTGAGCCTTGCTATCGTTGCTGGCAAATTTATCAATAATGAAAACACAGTAATTCACATTAATACTGTGTACAAAAGCAGTGGAGAAGGCGAGCAATGCATCTGCATATCTTGGGTATTTGTGGCACTTTTATGGGCTCTTTAGCACTTTTAGCTCGTGATTTAGGACATAAGGTAACAGGTTCCGATTCAAACGTTTACCCGCCAATGTCTACCCAGTTAGAAAATGCAGGTATTGAACTCATGCAAGGCTATGACCGTAGTCATTTACAGCCTCATCCAGATTTGGTCATTGTCGGCAACGCTATGAAACGTGGTATTGATGCCGTCGAATACATGCTCAATGAAGGCCTGCCATATATTTCTGGTCCACAGTTCCTTGCTGACCACGTTTTACAAGGCAAACATGTCCTTGGGGTGGCGGGTACTCATGGAAAAACAACCACAACAACCATGTTGGCTTGGGTACTTGATCAGGCTGGTTTAAACCCAGGCTTTTTAATTGGTGGTGTGCCACTTGGTTTTAGTGAAAGTGCTCGTTTAGGCGGTGGCAAATACTTCTGCGTTGAAGCCGACGAATATGACTCAGCTTTCTTCGATAAACGTTCTAAGTTTGTTCATTATCATCCAAAAACGGCGATTTTAAATAACCTTGAATTTGACCATGCCGATATTTTTGATGACCTAGCAGCAATTCAAAAACAGTTCCATCATCTTGTGCGTACCATTCCAAGTGAAGGCCGTATTATTGCGCCAATTACTGAAACTCATATTGATGAAGTACTTGAAATGGGTTGCTGGACGCCAGTGATTCGTACAAGTTTAGAAGCGAATGAAAAAGCTGCTTTGTCTGCCAAATTAATTTCAATTGATGGCAGCCATTTTAAAGTACTCGAAAATGGTCATGCCATTGGCGAAGTGAAATGGAGCATGACAGGGCAACACAGCGTAGCAAATGCTTTGGCAACCATTGCAGCCGCTCAACATGTGGGTGTTTCGCTTGAAAAGGCTTGTGACGCTTTATCTAACTTTGGCGGTGTGAAACGCCGTATGGAGTTACTCGGTACAGTGAATGGTATTGAGGTTTATGATGACTTCGCTCACCATCCAACAGCAATTGATACGACTTTGGATGGCGCACGTAAACGTTTAGGCGAACGTCGTTTATGGGCCATTATTGAACCGCGTTCAAATACCATGCGCATGGGTAGCCATAAAGATGGCTTGGCACATTCAGCACGCTTAGCAGACGACGTTATCTGGTATCAGCCAGAAGGTTTAGACTGGGATTTGCAACCAGTGATTGAAGCTGCTTCAAACCGCGCTCAAGTCAGCCGTTCACTTGATGAAATTATTAACCGTATTGTTAATGAAGCAGGTGAGGGCGATGCTGTTGTGATTATGTCTAATGGCGGCTTTGGTGGCTTACATCAAAAACTTATAAACGCATTAAAAGCAAAAGCTGCTTAACTTTCTCTCTAGATGATTTAATAAAAAAACGGGTTTCAGTTTGAAACCCGTTTTTTTAGTTTAATGGTTTTTAAACCTGCTTTGGCTCTATATCTTCTATAAATTTATTCGAGATGAATAAACGTAACGTATAAACAATACCCATCGCAAACACGCTATACCCCACGTTATTACAAATAAATGGAATACATAAAATAATGAGTGCAGTAATAGGATAAAACCATTTAGAAATTCCAGCTAAACATTCAAACTCGTATAACATCCATATACAAGTGGTATAAAGCACCACACTCACTGCGACAATTACGCCCATATATAAATCAGAGATATGTGCATGATGGGTCGTGACATCCACGGCGGCGGCAAGCGCAGCACCTACGGCAGCAATACTCACAAAGACAAAATAATGGCCATAACCCCATACAAATGGACGCACACCTTTAAAATGATGATGTTGTTCACTACGATCAAAGTAAGCCCACCACATTGCGAACATGAGCATCAATCCACCAATCATTAAGAAAACGGCTGGAATATTGATAGATTGAGCCGCAAGCGCATCACGTATGGCATTAAAACTCCCTACGATTGATTCGCCTAAAACAATAATAGTGAGGAGAGCATAGCGCTCTACAATATGATGAGGATGCCACGGTGTAGGCGAATGTTTTTCCGCATAGATAGGAACAAATAACTCGAACACAACCAGACATAAAAATAGAGGTATAGAAAGGACATGAGCAAAGTTAGCTACAAGCCAACCAATTTGTACTAAGACTATACCGATCGCATAGCGGTAAGCCGTAACTCGCCGTTCAGGATCATGTTTTGCTGCGCGAAGCCACTGGGTGACTAAAGCCAAGCGCATAATCACATAACCTACAATAATGATGTCAAAGTCCTGACTACGAAATACATCAGGAATACCTGCGGCCATGACCAATGAACCCACAATCTGTACAAAGGTAAGGCACCGATACAATGCGTCATCATTATCGTAAGCTGAAGCGAACCATGAAAAATTCATCCACGCCCACCACAGTGCAAAAAATACCATCAGGTAGCTTGGCAGAGCATGCCAGAGATGATTTTCAATAATCGCATGATGTAACTGCTGACCCGCTGTGGCAATCGCAACCACAAAAATTAAATCGAACAATAGTTCAAGGGGAGTCGCTGCTCTATGCGGCTGTTTTGGATCTCTTGGAGATAAAGGCCTCAAACTTAATTTTTTCTGTTTTTCTTGAGTAGTCATAAAATTAACGTTCTCGAATAAAGTGCCAACACGTTAACACTTTAATATTAACGTCCAGATCACGCATTAAAAATTATTCAGGTCTGATGATTAATCTTTACTCATCAATAAACTATATTTCATTTTTGTGACAATTCTTTATCAAGACAATAGCCTTAATTCTTTATCATAGCCCACGTTTTTTGTTCTCGTTTGGAATATGAATGTCTTTAGAAACACTCAACCTTAGCTTATTCCATGTCATCAATGGTGCTCAGGATGCGAGTCAATTTATCATTCGTCTTGCTATCTTTTTTGCTAATGATCTCCTGTATATTCTTTTATTCATACTTACATTTTTATGGTTTTATGGCGATCAAGATTTAAAAAATAGGGTCATTAAATCTGTCTTTTTAACCTGTGTATCACTTTTAGTGGGTTATATTATTTCTTTGTTTTATCACCATCCAAGACCGTTTGTGATGGGTATAGGCACCACGTTTATTGAACATGCGCCAACAGCGTCTTTTCCAAGTAATCATATGCTAATTTTTAGCACCATCGCGCTATCTTATTTATTTGCTCAGCGCAAAATAATTGGAATGATTCTTTTATTTTTGTCATTTGTGGTGGCATGGTCACGTATTTATTTAGGTGTGCATTTCCCTTTAGATATGTTGGGTGCTTTTATTGTCGCGCTATTGGTCAATACAGCCGGTTATTACTTTTGGAATGCTTACGGTACAGGTTTAACCGCATTCTTTATTCACCTTTACCAGATTATATGTAAACCACTTTTAGATCGTGGTTTGATTAAATAACCCATAGAACTTTTGGTATTCACACTACGACATTAAGTTCAGTTGCGTAATACAAAAAAATCTGCCATTCTATGTGAAATTGGATAGGTTTTATCCAATACAGAATTTAGTTTGACAAGGGGAGTAGCCTCCTCCAAACATAACAGCAATGTTATGTGTCAGATATCGTCAATACACTTTTATTAAAAAGTCGGTATCTGAGCATCGTGAAATTCATGATGTAGGCAAGACCTTGATCATGTTGATACAGATGTTTAATTCATCTGGCAACTGGTCGAGGTTTTTTTATGCCCAATTGCCGGATGTGAGGAGGATTTATGGAAACAATCGGCAATCTATGGCTGTACATAGCATTCTTTGGCATTGTCATTGTCATGCTTTTGATCGATTTCTTGGGCTTTAAGCAAAAACAAGGTCAAGACGTCTCAATTAAGCAAGCTGCTTACTGGAGCGTGGCGTGGGTAAGCGTCGCGGTCTTATTTGGTGGCGGTTTATGGCTTTATCTTCAACAAACGGTTGGGGTGACCTTAGCAAACCAAAAAACCATGGAATACTTTGCAGGTTACTTACTTGAAAAGTCCCTCGCGATTGACAACGTTTTCGTCTGGTTAATGATTTTTGCGGCATTTGCTATTCCAGCGGCACTACAACGTAAAATTTTGCTCTACGGCGTATTAGGCGCAATCGTACTGCGTACTCTCTTTATTTTCATTGGTGCATGGTTCGTTCAAGAGTTCTCTTGGGTGCTTTATATTTTCGGTGCGTTCTTGGTATATACAGGCTTCAAGTTCTTAAAAGGCCAAGAAGAAGAAACCAATATCGAAGACATCAAAGTTTTAAAGTGGCTACGTAAGCACATGCGTATTACGCCGCAGCTTGAAGGTGACAAATTCTTTGTACGTCAAAATGGTCTATTGTGGGCAACGCCGTTATTTCTAGTTTTAATTTTAGTTGAAGCTTCAGACGTAATTTTCGCGGTAGATTCTATTCCTGCTATTTTCGCAGTAACGAGTGATCCATTTATTGTTTTAACGGCGAACTTAATGGCAATTTTAGGTTTACGCGCAATGTTCTTCTTACTTGCTGGCGCTGCTTCTAAACTGCATTACTTGCCATATGGCTTAGGCATTATCTTATTGTTCATTGGTGCAAAAATGTTGTTGCTTGATGTATTCCATATGCCAATCTGGATCTCGTTAAGCTTTATTGTCATAGTGTTAGCAATCACTGCTTACCTTTCTTTACGACACAATAAGCGACACATCTCATAGAATCTTTACTTACATAATATTAAAGGGCTTTCATAGAAAGCCCTTTTTAAATTAGGAATTGACTATTTTTAATTTTGGCCATTGTTGTAACCAATTTTTGCTTTCTACACGATTTTTGAAAGTCTGATAACTAACTAGAGCTGAATTCCAACGTAAATTCAATTCAAATAAATCTGATAAGCCAAAAGGTGCAATTATTTCTAAATTACCGAATGTGTCGAAACGTATTGCTATAGCTGTTGCTGTTTCTGACCATAATGATAATGCTTCCTCAATCGAAGTTAATGGTTGAATTTTTTCACCATTATCTTTACGGTACCATGTATGTACCAAAGCCTGATTAACAACATCCCAATCTTGATTTGGAAATTTGCTTTTTAAATCACTTTGCAACTTTTTTTGATAACTATCATCATATTCATTAGCATTATAATAAATCACATCCATATCACTTGTATTTAAATCATAAGTTTTGCCATGTAAATATGACCAAACAGTGTTTCTCACCGCACCAGCACTTAAATAAACTTTTGGATGCAATTGAGAAATGATAGCTAATATCTTTAATAAACAAGGAGATTTCATCACCAAATCAATAAAATCTTGTTGATAATTATTATATATATTGGTCATATTTTGAAAAATACTAAAGACATCCACCATGTAATAGTACATAGAAGCTCTGTACTTTAAAAGCGCTGATCAATATCATATGCCAACTAAAAATTTATCTTTCCTAATCAGAAACATAATAGATAACAGCAATTCGGTATTTCATGCCGAACATATTTATTAAAATGTGTGGAGTCTCATGCGTTCTAAAAAAATTAATCTTGTCGTGGTCCCTTTATTACTCACGGCATGTAGCCATAAAGATGGTCCTTTAGTACAAGATGTATATAACAACCAATATGACTGTGCTCGCGACTGGAATAATGAAACTTGTAAACAAGAAAATAGCTCAAGTGGACATGGTTCTAGTTATGTTGGTAGCCGCTATTTAGGTCCTTCGTATTATCGAAATAATCGGGAAGTTTCTTTTCACGGGAATACCTTACATCCTTACAGCAACTTGAGTGTAGGTCACCCCATTATTTCAAGTACGGCGAAAAGCGCATCTTCTTCATCCCCAATTCGTGGGGGTTTTGGTCGTAGCGGCTTCTCTTTCGGCGGCTAACTCCTCAGGCATTCACTGAATATGAAAAGAAAAATATTTACTCCACGTCCAGACTGGCAAGTGGAGCATCAAAATATTGGTTTCGATTATTTTAATTTACCTTCTCTCGATGGCTCAATTTACTGGTCTGAAGGGGTTGCTTATGAATTTACGCTTAAGCAGATTGAACAACTTGAAGATGCAGCAAATGAACTGCATCAGATGTGTTTATCGATAGTAGGAGACCTCATTCAACGGGGTAACTATCCTGTTTACTTTCAAATTCCCGAAACCGCTATAAGCCATATTGAACATTCATGGAAACAAAATGCTCCGATGCTGTATGGCCGCTTTGATTTCGCTTACGATGGGCGAAATATCAAAATGCTGGAATATAACGCCGACACACCGACTGGCTTACTTGAAGCTTCTGTCGCGCAGTGGCTGTGGATAGAACAAGTCTCGGGTATTTCAAACCGAGACCAGTTCAATAGCATTCATGAAGATCTGATTAAACGCTGGAAGACAATTTTACCGCGGGGTAGCCATGTGCATTTTGCTGCCTGTCAGGAAGCGGGAAGGGAAGACTGGGGCAATTTAGAGTACTTGATGGATACCGCTTACCAAGCTCATCTACAAGTTTCTGAGCTTTCTATGGAGAACATAGGCTGGAACGGGCAAGATTTTGTTGATCTCCATAATCAGCCCATTCAAAACATATTTAAACTCTATCCATGGGAATGGATCTGGGAAGAAGCATTTTCTCAATATATCCACCCACAAACACAATGGATAGAACCTTGCTGGAAAATGCTACTTTCAAATAAGGCGATTCTGGTTGAGCTTTGGAAGCGTTATCCAAACCATCCATTATTAGTCGAATCCCATACCTATAACCCGCAGCAAAGTTTGTCCGGTAAATGGGTGAAAAAGCCAATTTTGGCAAGGGAAGGTGCCAATATTCGAGTTTTACAAGACGGCCATGACCAAGGCACGGCTTCTGGTAGCTTTTATTTTGATGACTATGACAAATATGGTTATGTCGTACAGAAATGGGTAGACACCCCATTATTTTCAGGACAACTGCCTACACTCGGTTTATGGATGGTCGGACATCAATGTGCAGGCATGTCTATTCGTGAAGATTGTTATGACATTATTGGTAATGACGCCCATTTTGCAGCGCATTATTTTGTCGATTAATAAACACCTAGACAGATATAAAAAAGCACTTTTTAGGTGCTTTTTTATTGTGCCCTCAACGCAATCAATCAGTGCATTCTAAGTACATAGCGAATAATAAACTTTAGGTTTTAAAGTTAAATTAGAACAAAAATTCAAAAATAGTATTAATTAACCTCATGTATTTTAATATTTTTATCTAATTTATTTTCTTAAAAATCAATATTGGCAAGCTCTTTGCATCTCCAAAAAAGAAAAAAGCCTAGATTTTAGGGGCTCGTGAGAGCCCTGATTTTTTTAAGGAGTGATGCCATGAATGCGATTCCAACTTTAACGCCGCTTGCCATGCCGTGTAACAGCAGTTTTGATGCAAAAGATTGGGAAATTTTATCGAGCCATTGGTATCCGGTAGCGCGTATTCAAGATGTCTCTACTGCGCCTCAACGAGTCACACTACTAGACGTCAATATGGCACTCTACCAGACAGAAAGTGGTGAAATTCATCTGGTCCGCGATATTTGTCCCCATCGTGGCGTGCCTTTAACCAAAGGTTGGGTTGATGGTGAGGAGATTGTGTGTCCTTATCACGGTCTACGTTACAACACCGAAGGGAAATGTACCCAAATACCAGCTCAACCTGAGCTAACCAAAATTTCTGATCGTTTTTCTCTAACTAAATTTCCGGTTGTGCAAAGATACGGTCTCATTTGGACCAGTATTCATGGTCGTGATATTACTCAAGCCAATATTCCTGTATTAGATACTTGGGATGATGCAGAGCATCAAGCAATTTTGCCACCTTTTGTGGATATTGGTGGCTCTAGCGGTCGTCAGCTTGAAGGGTTTATCGATGTCGCTCATTTTGCATGGGTGCATCACAACGCCTTTGCGAATCGTGATAATCCCATCGTCCCTAAATATCACACTGAACGTACCAACTACGGCTTAAAAACGGTCTATATCAGCAATGTCAGTAATTATCCGCATGAGCTAAAACATCTCGAACCAGAAGGCTTTTTGTGGAAGCGTACTTTTGAGGTTTATCCGCCATTTTTTGCCGTGCTTACTGTCGATTTCCCAGAAAGTGGAGTCTTAAAAATTTTGAACACCTGTTGTCCTATCTCAAGTAATAAGACCCGTTTATTTGTTCCACTCACACGTAACTTTGACCAAACAGGTGATTTAGAAAAAGTATATGCATTTAATGCGCAAATTTTTGCCGAAGACCAAGACATGGTCGAATCACAAAAACCAGAAGAACTACCGCTCGATCTAATGATGGAAGCACATTTTGAAGCAGATCGTTCATCAACGACTTATCGACGGATTTTGGCTGAATGGGGACTAAGTAAACGTTATACCGTTTAAATCTTGGCTAACTGGGGTACAATCAATCGAAAAAAGTGAAAATATATAGGCTATCCATGTCATTGATCGCAAATACCACCGTTGTGCGTGGTCGTTTTTTAGATATTCAACAAACTGTCTCTGAGCCAACTGATATTCCAAATCAAGTACGTTATTTGGAAGATGGTGTATTGATTAGTGAACATGGAAAGATCAAATGGTTTGGTGCATGGTCAGACGCTCAACAACATCTACCTGCTGGAGTTGAGGTTCAACATTATCCAGAACAATTGATTGTACCTGGCTTTATTGATACGCATATTCACTTCCCGCAAACCGAAATGGTTGGAGCTTACGGCGAACAACTTTTAAGCTGGCTCAACACCTATACGTTCCCAACCGAAATCCAGTTTCAAGACAAAGCATATGCAAGCGAAATTGCCCAGTTCTTTATTCAGGAACTCTTAAAACACGGCACAACCACAGCACTGGTGTTCTGTACTGTTCATCCCGAGTCTGTTGATGCCTTATTTGAAGCCGCAGAGCGCGTTCAGATGCGTTTAATTGCCGGTAAGGTACTCATGGACCGTAATGCCCCTGAAGCGCTGTGTGACACGCCAGAAACAGCTTACAGCGATACTAAAGCACTCATTGAAAAATGGCATGGTAAAGGCCGTGCTCTGTATGCGATTACGCCACGATTTGCACCGACTTCTACACCTGAGCAATTAGAAAGAGCAGGGCAGCTAAAACAAGAATTTCCAGATGTTTATGTCCATACACATTTAAGTGAAAACAAAGATGAAATCGCTTGGGTGAAATCTTTATTTCCGGAACAAGCTGGCTATTTAGATGTTTATCAACACTATGGCCTAACTGGTAAACGTTCTGTGTTTGCGCATTGTGTTCACTTAGAAGATGAAGAATGGCAATGTATGCATGATACACAATCGGCTATCGCATTTTGCCCAACTTCAAACCTGTTCTTAGGTAGTGGTTTATTCCCATTGAAAAAAACTTGGGAAAAGCAAGTCAAAGTAGGTTTGGGGACAGACATTGGTGCAGGTACTTCGTTTAGCTTACTGCAAACTGTTAACGAGGCTTATAAGGTTCAGCAATTACAAGGTGATAAACTTTCAGCTTATGAAGCGCTTTATCATGCAACCTTAGGCGGAGCAAAAGCGCTTGATTTACAAGATCAGTTAGGCAACTTCAACATCGGTAAAGAAGCAGACTTTATAGTACTCAACCTAAAGCCAACAGCATTACAGGAGCTTCGCCAGTCTAAATCCAAATCTGTTGAAGATTCACTGTTTGCATTATTCACTTTAGGTGATGACCGTAATATTGAGGCGACTTATATTTATGGAAACCGTGCTTATCAAAAAGAAACAGCCAAATAAAAAAGGCATTGTTAAGTTTTTGTTATTATTTGGAATATGTGCTCTTGCATTAAAGCATGATCGACATAATCCGCAAAATGATAAAATTTCAGACCCATCAAAGGGTGCATGAAACGTCATTTTGCTTTAAAATTTTACCATTAACTCAGATTTTCGAGGTGTTGCAGGTCAACACCTTTTTTATTTTTTCTTTTATATCTTGTAGGAATCTGCCATGACTGTTGCAATGAGCATCATGATTTCAACCGAAGAAATTCAAGCAAAAGTCAAAGAGCTCGGCGAGCAAATCAATTCTCATTATGCAAATAGTGACAAAGAATTGGTTCTGATTGGTCTACTTCGTGGTTCTGTTATTTTCATGGCAGACTTATGCCGTACCATTACCAAACCGCACGAACTCGATTTCATGACAGTGTCTAGTTACGGCGGCGGTACCACTTCAAGTCGAGACGTTAAAATCTTAAAAGATCTTGACGGTGAAATTCGTGGTAAAGATGTGCTGGTGGTTGAAGATATTATTGACTCTGGCAACACCTTAAGCAAAGTTGTGGAAATGTTGCAAACTCGCGAACCAAATTCGATTCAATTATGCACATTAGTGAGTAAACCATCACGCCGTGAAATTGATCTCGAAGTTAAGTTTTTAGGTTTTGAAGTTGAAGATCGGTTTATTGTAGGCTATGGCTTAGACTACGACCAGAAATATCGTCACTTGCCATTTATTGGTGAGATTGGGTTATAAATTTCATAAAAATGGCACCATAAGGTGCTATTTTTTTATATAACGTTTTAGCTTTGAACAAAAAAGACACAAAAAGTCGCAATCTGCTACAGACAAAACAGTTGGCTCTGTCGCACGATAGAATATGAAGCAAAATCATTAACTTCATCAAAAAAACAACTGGAGAACAAATATGTGGTCACTTATTGTTGCTATTGTGGTTGGTTTCTTCGCAGGCTTAATTGCACGTGCTTTACATCCTGGTGATGATAAAGCAGGTTTTATCGTTACTACTTTAATTGGTATCGCAGGTTCACTTTTAGCCACTTATGGTGGTCGTTTACTTGGTCTTTACGGAGAAAATTCAGCTGCGGGCTTTATCGCTTCCGTAATTGGTGCAGTCATCATTTTGTTTATTTACAACTTGATTGCACGAAAAAGCTAAACTTCAGTTCATTCATAAAAAAAGCACCTAATGGTGCTTTTTTTATTTACAGGCCTAGCTCTTTCCAAACTTCCTGAATTTCTTCAGCAGACCTTGCACCTACTAGTTTAAAACCGTTTGCAAAAATTAGGGTAGGAGTAGCATTAAAACCTAATTTTCTTCCAAGTTCCAAGTTCCGATCAATTGGGTTTGCGCAGCTCGCAACTGTTGGTTTTACACCTTGTTCAATCAATTTCTTCCAAGAGTATGACTGGCTCGGTGCACACCAAACTTGTCTCGAAACGACAATAGACTGAGGTTTTAAAGGGTAAATAAACGTGTAAATTGTTACATCTTTAAGTTTATCGAGTTCAGGTTCAAGTTTTTTACAGTAAGGGCAATTCGGATCAGAAAATACAGCTAAAACATGCTGACCATTACCTTTGACCGTTTTAATGGCATCTTTTAAAGGTAATTGCTTCCAATCAATTGAGTTTTGTCCTAGAACTAAGTCTTTGGTTAAATTTTTCTGGTCCTTTAAGCGGATCATAGAGCCTACCAGCATATGCTGACCATCTTCACCAAGATAAATGATTTGTTGATCGAGATTGGCGCTATATAACCCAGGCATTTCGGTTTTTTGAATATTGCTAATTTTTAAATTAGGATATTGTTTTTTAATATTTTCCCGAACTGTATCTACATTAGCGAAACTTAAACTTGTTGTTAGACTAAATAATACTAATATTCCTAATTTTTTAAACATAAAACCGACTCGAGGACAAGAGAGTAAACATTTTAGTCAGTTCCGTTAATGAAAACAGAACTGATTACCGAGATATAACCAAACTTCTACCCAGTTATGCTAATGTTTCACGTGGAACATAAATAGGTTTTAAAGTATTAATTTCTACCGATATATGCACGATTTCATCATGAACCGATAAAGCATGACGAATCTGGTCTGCATTCAAAGAAATATCGTCAGTTTCGAGCGCTAAAATACAAGAAAATTTACCTTTCGCGACTTTCCAGACATGAATATCTGTAATTTCAACATGTTTTGGAAATTCGGCTATTACTTCCCGAATTTCTTCAACTACCGGATGATCCATTTCAGCATCTAGAAGAGTTTTTCCTGTCTCTTTCATTAAACCAAATGACCACTTTGCAACTAAAATAGCGCCTAAAATCCCTAAAAGTGCATCTAAAAAATCCCATCCAAAATACTTACCGGCACACAGCGCAACAATTGCAAAAACAGAAGTCACAGCGTCTGCAACCACATGTAAAAATGCAGCTTTTTGGTTCAAATCATGGTGATGAGGCCGATGCTCATGGTGATGGTGATGGTGATGGTGATGGTGATGGTGACCATCATCATGAAGTAACCAAGCACAAATCAAGTTAACAATTAAACCTAAAATTGCAATTGGAATAGCTTCGTTATAAAAAATCTCAACTGGATTCAATAAACGTTGAAATGACTGAAAAGCCATAATAATAACGACAACCATAAGCAAAATTGCACTGCTATAGCCGGCTAAAACCTCAATCTTCCACGTCCCAAAACTAAAACGATGGTCTTTTGAATAATGTTGAGCTGCGCGATATGCAAAATAGGCTAAACCGAGCGCCAACATATGTGAGCTCATATGCCATCCGTCAGCCAAAAGTGCCATCGAGTTAAAAAACCACCCTCCAAATATCTCTAAAACCATCATGGAAGCCGTTAAAATGGTTGCAATCAAAATCCGTTTTTGTGCTAAGGGATTTCCTTCATCAAACTGATGTTGATGATGACGTGATACACTATGATCCTGCATAAAATTTAAATCCAATATACTCCCTACCAGTATATTAAATTCTACAAGAGAAAACAGATGAGTCACATTGGTCAGGATAAAAAAATTCTTAATCGTGTAAAACGGTTAAAAGGACAAATCAACAGCATTGAAAATGCGATAGAACAAGCAGAATCTTCATGTATCGATATTTTGCAGCAAGTTGCAGCCATAAAAGGTGCTATAAACGGTTTAATGAGTGAATTAATGGAACAGCACTTACATCATCATGTGCTTAAAGGTGCAGAAATCGATCAAAATGAGCTAGAAGAATTTTTAAAAGTTTTAAAAAGATATGGCTAAAAGAAAGTTCTGGATGACACAACAATACGTATCATCCAGATTATTTAAAATTATTTTCCAATGCAGAACGAACCGAAGATTTTGCCTAATAGATCATCGGCACTAAAGTCTCCAGTAATTTCACCTAAAGCATTTTGAGCAAGACGTAGTGATTCAGCAACGAGTTCACCAGCATTAAATACAACAAGTTGCTCACGTGCCTCTGCCAAATAGAGCTGAGTACGCTTCATTGCGTCTAAATGACGAGTTCTCGCAATAAATGTATCTTCCTCAGGGTGAAAGCCTGCATGCGCTGTAATCGCATCTACGAGGCCTTGTACACCCATCTCTTGTTTTGCTGAAACTGTAATATGACGGAATCCTTGATAATCACCTATTTCGGCAGATTGACCAGTTAAATCACATTTATTGCCGATTAACATGAGACGACGCGGTTCAATATGTTCAGCAAAGTATTCTTGAGCGAGTTGTAATGGGTCATCACCTTGATTTAAATCGTAGACCAATAACAGCAGATCGGCCTGCTCAATTTCTTTGATTGCACGGCGAATACCTTCTTTCTCGACCACATCTCCCGTTTCACGAAGACCTGCTGTATCAGTCAAGGTAATTGGTAAACCATTTAAGCTAATTTTTTCATGCAAAACATCACGAGTCGTACCAGCAATGTCCGTTACAATCGCTCGTTCTACACCAGCAAGCGCATTTAACAAGCTCGATTTACCCGCATTTGGTTTACCCGCAATCACAACCTGTAGACCTTCACGGAGTAATTGCCCTTGTCGTGCAGAAGTTTGAACGGCATGCACCGACTGTTGAACATCTTCCAGTAAAGCTAAAATTTTGCCATCAGCCAAAAAATCAATTTCTTCTTCTGGAAAATCAATCGCAGCTTCTACGTGCAAACGTAAATGAATCAGTTTTTCTAAAACTGTATTAATTTTTGTTGAAAATGCACCTTGCAGAGAACGAACTGCCGAACGAGCCGCAGCTTGAGAGGTGGCATCAATTAAATCGGCAATAGCTTCCGCTTGTACCAAATCCATTTTGCCATTTTCAAAAGCTCGCATGGAGAATTCCCCAGCTTTTGCAGCAATCGCACCCAGCTCGAATAGACGGCCAAGGAGAGCATTTTGAATGACTGGACCGCCGTGCCCCTGTAACTCGACAACATCTTCACCAGTAAACGAATGCGGATTTGGAAAGCATAGGACAATCCCTTCATCCATAATGCTTCCATCAGCATCATAAAACTTACGAAACCCTGCCATACGCGCTTCAGGCAAGTTTTTTTGTGTCAGTTTTTGAGCCATATCATAGGCCTTAGGTCCAGATAAGCGAATCACGCCCACTCCGCCACGCCCTGGTGGCGTTGCAATTGCAGCAATTGTGGTTTGACTTTGCATATTATTCACCTAAAAAACCTAAAATACAGCCAAAGAAAAATCCGCCTAAGATTACCATCTTAAGCGGATTGATTCAGCAAAAGTTCAACGATTAAGATGCTGATTCCGTCTTGTTTAGACGACTTTTCTCAACACTCTTGTTAATAAACCATTGCTGTAAAATGGTAATACTGTTGTTCACAATCCAGTACAACACTAGACCCGCAGGGAAGAACAACATAAATACCGTGAACATAATCGGCATAATGCGGAATACTTTCGCTTGCATTGGATCAGCTGGTTGCGGGTTCAACATTTGCTGAGCAAACATTGTCGCACCCATAATTAACGGCAAGATGAACCAAGGATCCATTGCAGATAAGTCTTGAATCCAGCCTAACCATGGTGCATGACGTAATTCCACACTTTCCATGAGTACCCAGTACAACGCAAGGAAAATTGGCATTTGTAGCAATAACGGCAAACAACCAGACAATGGGTTCACTTGTTCACGTTTATAAAGGGCCATCATTTCTTGCGAGAAGCGCATACGGTCTTCACCGAACTCTTCTTTCATGCGTTGCATTTCTGGTGCAATCACACGCATTTTCGCCATAGAACGATAACTTTTTGAAGATAAAGGCCATAAAATCATCTTCACCATAATGGTAAGTAAGATGATTGACCATCCCCAGTTGCCTACAATGCTATGGAAGAATTGAAGACCTAAGAACAATAACTTCGCAATTGGCCATAACCAACCATAGTCCACAGTCTGGTTCAGACCGACAGCTAAATCTTTTAATTCAGATTGTACTTTAGGACCTGAATAAAGCTTTGCATCTACTTCCATTGAAGTGCCAGCTGGAACATTAATTACTGGCGAAGTAAAGCCAATAATATTCATATGATCAGCAGACTGACGTGATTCAAGCTTAGCAACATAAGGCTGACCATTTGCTTGAGTCAGTTTAAGGTTTCCTGGAATCCAAGCACTTACAAAATAGTGCTGAACAATCGCAACCCACCCACCTTTAGCATCAGCATTTAATTTTTCTTCTGAGAAATTAGCAAACTTAAGCTTGTTATAGTGTGAATCAGGCGTACCCCAAGCTCCCCCTAAGAACGTCCCTAGAGTGAAAATACCTTGAGAAGACTTACCAGGATCCTCAGAGTTATCACGCTTTAACTGTCCAAACATCTGACCTTGCCAGTTTTGTTGGCTACGGTTAATCACTTGATGGCTTACAACAATCGGGTATTGACCTTGGGTAAAGGTGAAAGTTTTAATAATTTCAACACCTTCTGGTGTTTTAAATACCATTGGTACGCTTAAAACTTTTTCAGACTGTCCCTTTTGATCCTGCACACCCTTAACATCAGCCAAAGTATATGATGTTTTTTCAACCGCATATAACGGACGACCACCACGACTACTATCTGGTCCATTCAAACCAATTAAGCCAGACTGAGCAACATATGTACGCTTGGCATCATTTTCAAGCATAACAAAAGGTTGATTACTGTCTTTGCTTTTGTCGTGAGAGAGTAATTCAATACGAACAATATCACCACCTTTTGGATTAATCCAAAGATGATAAAGGTCAGTTTGTACTGAAATAAGCTGTTGATTCACAGGTGCTGTCGCATCTGTGGTTTGTGACTGCGCAATATTTGCTTGTGGCACATCGGAAGCCACTGTTGCAGTTTTAGCATTTGGCAAATCAGCAGATATTTCATGTGAACTTACAGCCGCCGCTTGTTGTTGCGGTGCAGTTGCAGCATTTCCATAATCTTTTTGCCAAGCCAAAATGAGCAAATATGCGGTGACAAACATGGCCCCGAGAATTGCAAACCTGGCCCATTGTTGCATATCTATTACCCCAAATGGTTAGAGAGATTTTGCTTCATTAAACGATCACGAAAGGGTACAGCAACATGATGCGTTTGAGAATCTATTTGATGAAACGAAATAAAACGAATTGCTTTTGGCGGTACCGGATCATATCCGGAGCCTCCCCATGGATGACATCTGCAAATACGTTTAGAAGATAGCCAAACGCCTTTGATTGCACCATGAGTTTGTAATGCTTCTATCGCATATTGGGAACAAGTTGGGATATAACGACAACGGGGTCCAAGAAGCGGACTAATCGCAATTTGATACAGTCGAATGAACCAACGCAAAATACGAACCATTGGTCATCTCTTAATTTTGCGAGGTTGGGACAACTTTAGAATGTTTTTTTGCCAAGCGTTGTAATTTTTGCCAAGCAAAATCTAATTGTTGATATAGCTCAGCGTTCGTAATCGTTTCTATACCAACTTTAGGCATTACAACAACATCTATGTCTAACCCAAATTTCGGCTGATTTAGACGAAAGCTCTCACGAGCAAGACGCTTTATTCGATTTCTTTCATGCGCACGGCGCACTTTTTTCTTAGCAACAACAATACCCAAACGGCTATTAGGCTGTTCGGTGAATTTTGCAAGAAATAAAAAATGGGGTTGATGCACTTTAAAAAGCGCACCATCAAATACACTTTTATAATCTGCAGCACAGCGTACACGACGTTCTGTGCTAAAACTGTAAAGTGCCATCACACCCAAGTCTGGTCAGCGTAACAGTAATTAAACAGTTAAGCTATGACGACCTTTTGCACGACGACGAGCTAATACTTGACGACCAGCTTTAGTTGCCATACGAGCACGGAAACCATGAACGCGTTTACGCTTTAATTCAGATGGTTGGAAAGTACGTTTCATATCGAAACTCCCAAAAATGATCTTTCTATAAAGGTCCGCGATTTTATTGTGCAATGTTTACTCTGTCAATGATAAACAGAGAAAGTTTTGTATTTAAGTCAAATTTTTAGTTCTTCATCCTCTCTTTATATTAAGTCAATTTTTATCATTTAAAAGTTATACACAAAGTAATTGTTTATTTTTATTATGACTTTTAAGATATACACTTCTTATTTACACACTTATCAACAAACCTAGATGTGAAATGAGTTTGGATTTGGTATATTTGAATTTAAATTCATATTTTTTAGTTATCCACAATTGGAAGTGACCCTATTAAATAAATTCAAATTTTAAAATTTAAATTTATTCTTATTAGTGTGGACTTTTTCTGTGGATTTGATGGTTTTAAATTTAAAAAACATATATTTGAACTGTTGATAACTCTGTTTTTATTATCTTTATGGATTGTGGATAAGTTTATGTGATAATTTATCCACAGGATGTGCAAAAAGTTATACACAATTGGTTTTGAATTTAAATTTATTCACAAGAGATTTCTTTTTAGTCAAAATCAACTGAATTCGTCATGACAGATGTGGATAACTTGGGTAGAATGGCGACCCCTTCTCATCAGGAAGGGTTAATCTTTAAATGATTTGAATTTAAAACGCAGACATAGGGGATACACATGCTTTGGACAGACTGCTTAACTCGCTTGCGACAAGAGCTCTCTGATAACGTCTTTGCGATGTGGATTCGCCCTTTAGTAGCTGAAGAAGTAGAGGGTATCCTACGTCTATATGCCCCTAATCCTTATTGGACACGTTATATTCAAGAGAATCATTTAGAGTTAATATCTATATTGGCGGAACAATTGTCTGAGGGACGTGTACGTCAGGTTGAAATCTTGGTCGATTCGCGTCCTGGTAGTATTTTGTCTTCTAATGAACAACCAGCAACAACTACAGCTGCTTTACAAAGTGCACCAGTTTCACAACCTACTAAGGTTAAAAGAGAACCAGAACCTGTTGCTAACCCTGCAGTTAGTTCGAAAACTTCAAAAAAGAAACTATTAAACCCACAATTTACTTTTTCGCTATTTGTTGAAGGCCGTTCTAACCAAATGGCAGCGGAAACTTGTAGAAAAGTATTAACACAATTAGGTGCTTCTCAACATAACCCTTTGTTTTTATATGGTCCAACGGGTCTTGGTAAAACTCACTTAATGCAAGCGGTTGGTAATGCTTTACTGCAAGCTAAGCCAAATGCGAGAGTCATGTATATGACTTCGGAAAGTTTTGTACAAGATTTTGTGAGTTCATTACAAAAAGGAAAGGTTGAAGAGTTTAAGAAAAATTGTCGTTCTTTAGATTTGTTATTAGTGGATGATATTCACCTTTTGGCTGGTAAAGAAGCTAGTCTTGTTGAATTCTTTTATACATTTAACGCCTTACTAGATGAATCTAAACAAATTATTTTAACGTCTGATCGATATCCTAAAGAATTAACAGAACTTGATCCACGATTGGTTTCTCGTTTTTCTTGGGGACTTTCAGTAGGTGTTGAACCACCAGATATTGAAACACGAATCGAAATTCTACTTAAAAAAGCTGAGAATAGTGGCGTTGATTTGCCTAGAAACTGCGCATTATTTATTGCACAACAAGTGGTAGCAAACGTACGTGAACTTGAAGGTGCTCTTAATAAAGTTGTCGCAATTTCACGTTTTAAAGGTGCGCCAATCGACCTTGATGTTGTGCGAGAGTCTTTAAAAGATGTATTGGCAATCCGTGCTCGTACAATCAGTGTGGAAAATATCCAGCGTGTAGTGAGTGAATATTTCCGTATTCCTCTAAAAGAACTGGTAGGTCCAAAACGGACACGAATTTATGCTCGACCACGCCAATTGGCAATGGGGCTTGCCCGTGAGTTGACTGGTGATAGTTTTCCGGAAATTGGAATGGCTTTTGGTGGGCGAGACCATAGTACCGTGATGCATGCTTGTGAAAAAGTGGTCAGTTTGCGGGAAGAAGATCCTATCTTTGACGAAGATTATAAGAATTTACTACGTCTTCTTCAGAGTTAATGAAATCATAAGACGTTGTTGCAAAGTCTCCATAAGTGCAGCATAGTACACAGCTAAAAAATGAAATGTTTGCTCCAAGTTGCTAGAGGAATGAATCGTGCGTTTGAAAATCGCTAAAGAAAGTTTACTCAATGTTTTATCGCATGTTGTCGGTGCGGTAGAACGTCGTCATACCTTGAATATTCTTTCAAACGTCAAAATTCAGACTAATGGTCAAGCACTCACCATTACTGGTTCGGATTTAGAAGTTGAACTGGTGGCGAGCACTGCTTTATCAGAAGGGGCGTGTCTTGAAGCAGGTGAAACGACGGTTCCTGCTCGTAAGTTAATGGACATTTGTAAGTCTTTGCCTACCGCTGCATTGATTGATTTACAAATTACTGAAGATCAAAGATGTATTTTAAAGTCTGGTAATAGCCGTTTTGTATTAGGTACTTTACCAGCAGAAGATTACCCGTTGTTAAATACTGAGAATAGCCAAGGTACGCAAGTACAGGTGACTCAACGTGAACTAAAGCGTTTATTTGAAAAAACTGCTTTTGCAATGGCTGTACAAGATGTACGTTTTTATTTAACTGGTACTTTGTTAGAAATTGATGAAAATCAATTGCGTGCAGTCACAACTGATGGCCACCGTCTTGCCCTTTGTGAAATTTTGGCCTCTTCTAGTTCGTCTCAATTAGTACAAGCAATTGTGCCTCGTAAAGCTGTTGGTGAACTACAACGCTTACTTAGTATTGAAGATGAGCAACTCACTTTGCTTATTGGTCGTGAATTATTAAATGTAACGATTAATACGCCAAGCCGTGATAAAGAACAAGGTGATATTACAGTTCGTTTTACGACAAAATTGATTGATGGGAAATTCCCAGACTACCGCCGTGTGATTCCACGTGGTGGCGATAAACATGTTTTGATTGGTCATGACGTATTTAAACAATCATTACAACGTGTCGCAATTTTAAGTAATGAGAAATTACGTGGTGTGTTCTTAAACTTTAATCAGGATTCTTTACAGCTTCGTGCAAATAACCCTGAACAAGATGAAGCGATTGAGGATTTAGCAATCCAATATCAAAATACCCCATTAGAAATGTCATTTAATGCTCAATATTTACTTGATGTGTTGGGTGTATTAGATGGTGATGATGTAAATATGAGCATGACTGAAGCGAACCAGTCGGTATTAGTGCAAGATCCTGCTCATCCTGACCAGACTTATGTTGTTATGCCGATGCGTGTCTAAACTGGTTTAATTCTATGCATCTTACGCGCTTAAACATAGAACGCGTGCGTAATTTAAAAACGGTTGCACTCCATGGTTTGCAACCGTTTAATGTTTTTTATGGCGCTAACGGTTCGGGTAAAACATCAATTTTGGAAGCGATCCATTTACTTGCAACAGGTCGCTCATTCCGCACACATATCCCAAAAAACTATATTCAATATGAGGCTGACGACGCGATTGTGTTTGCTCAGTCAGCAACTGAAAAAATTGGTATGCAGAAACTCGCTTCTGGCGAGCAGTTGATGAAAGTGAATGGAGATACAGTGGCCACCCAAGGTCAACTCGCCAAATTACTCCCTTTACAACATATTGATCCACAAAGTACAGATATTATTGACCATGGTGCTAAGCCAAGACGTCAGCTTTTAGATTGGCTAATGTTCCACGTGGAACCTGAGTTTTATTTTGCTTGGCAGTATTACTCTCGAGCTTTAAAACAGCGAAATACTTTACTCAAAACAAGACGCAATCTTTCTTTGGTTGACTTAGAGCCGTGGAACAAAATGTTGAGTGATTATGGTGAAATTTTACACTCACAGCGTTTAAGTATCGTAGAACAATGGAACGTATATTTCCAAAATGATTTAAGACAGTTACTGCCTGATTTAGAGATTGAGCTGGAATATAGCCCCGGTTTTCATACAGAGCAGGGGCTCATGCAAGACTTGCTGAATCAGCATCAAAAAGACATTGAAAGACGTTATACAGAGTATGGTCCACATCGGGCAGATTTGCGCTTAAAAACACCTTTTGGACACGCCGATGATGTTTTATCAAGAGGTCAGAAAAAACTCCTGATTATTGCCTTAAAACTGTCACAAATTGCAATGTTGCATGCGAGTAATAAGGAAACTGTGGTATTATTAGATGATCTGACAGCAGAATTAGACTTAACCGCACAACAACGTTTAATTGAACGATTAAGCCAACTTGGTAGCCAGGTTTTTATGACAACTTTAGATCATGCATCGGTAAAAAAACATTTACATGATCTGTCTATTTCATATCAATTATTCAGTGTTGAATCCGGTCAAGTTAGTCTTGCTTCACCATAATTTTTTGATGTTAACCATCTTTGAATAAACCTATATTTGCTAGGGAGAAACCATGAGTTCAGAGTCTCAATCAGCCTCTCAAACAGAACAAACCAATGAAAAGGCTTATGATTCCTCTAGTATTAAAGTATTACGTGGATTAGATGCAGTTCGTAAACGTCCGGGCATGTATATTGGGGATACAGACGACGGTACCGGTTTACACCATATGGTATTCGAGGTTGTCGATAACGCAATCGATGAAGCCTTAGCGGGTCACTGTGATGAAATCATTGTCACGATTCACGAAGATGAATCGGTGAGTGTTTCAGATAATGGCCGTGGTATTCCAACTGATATTCACCCTGAAGAAGGTGTATCCGCAGCAGAAGTTATTCTTACCATTCTGCATGCAGGCGGTAAGTTTGATGATAACAGCTATAAAGTTTCAGGTGGTTTGCACGGTGTAGGTGTATCAGTCGTAAATGCACTGTCTAGTAAATTACATTTAATTATTAATCGTGCTGGCCAAATTCATGAACAAGAATACCATCATGGGGATCCGCAATATCCATTACGTGTGATTGGTGAAACGGATAACACAGGTACGATTGTACGCTTCTGGCCAAGTGCAGAAACTTTTAGTCAAACCATTTTTAACGTTGAAATTTTAGCGCGCCGCTTACGTGAACTTTCTTTCTTAAATGCTGGTGTACGTATCGTTTTACGTGATGAGCGTATTAATCTTGAACATGTTTATGACTATGAAGGTGGTTTATCTGAGTTTGTTAAATACATTAACGAAGGTAAAAATCATCTGAACGAAATTTTCCATTTCACGGCTGATGCAGATAACGGCATTGCTGTAGAAGTTGCATTGCAGTGGAATGATAGTTATCAAGAAAATGTTCGTTGTTTCACAAACAACATTCCACAAAAAGATGGTGGTACACACTTAGCAGGTTTCCGTGCGGCATTAACGCGTGGCTTAAACCAATATCTTGAAAATGAAAACATTCTCAAGAAAGAAAAAGTGAATGTGACTGGTGATGATGCGCGTGAAGGTTTGACTGCTATTATTTCGGTTAAAGTTCCTGATCCAAAATTCTCTTCTCAAACGAAAGAAAAATTGGTATCGAGTGAGGTAAAACCAGCAGTAGAGCAAGCAATGAACAAAGAGTTCTCTGCTTACTTACTAGAAAACCCGCAAGCTGCAAAATCAATTGCTGGTAAGATTATTGACGCTGCTCGTGCACGTGATGCTGCGCGTAAAGCGCGTGAAATGACACGTCGTAAGAGTGCATTAGATATCGCAGGCTTGCCAGGTAAATTGGCTGACTGTCAGGAAAAAGATCCGGCACTTTCTGAATTATATCTTGTCGAGGGTGACTCTGCGGGTGGTAGTGCCAAGCAAGGTCGTAACCGTAAAATGCAAGCTATTTTACCTTTGAAAGGTAAAATCTTGAACGTTGAACGTGCCCGCTTTGACAAAATGATTTCGAGTCAGGAAGTCGGTACATTAATTACAGCACTTGGCTGTGGTATTGGCCGTGAAGAATATAACCCTGACAAGCTTCGTTATCATAAAATTATTATTATGACCGATGCCGACGTCGATGGTTCGCACATCCGTACATTGTTATTAACGTTCTTCTTCCGTCAAATGCCGGAGCTGGTTGAACGTGGTCATATCTATATTGCACAGCCACCTTTGTATAAACTGAAAAAAGGTAAGCAAGAGCAATATATTAAAGATAATGATGCCTTGGAAACTTATTTAATTTCAAATGCAATTGATGAGCTTGCTTTGCATATTAGTGCAGAAGCACCTGCAATTACAGGTGAAGCATTAGCAAAAGTGATCCAAGACTATCAAGTTTCACAAAAGAGCTTACAACGTTTAACGTTGCGTTATCCAGCAAGCTTACTTGATGCATTACTTGAAGTAGATGCCTTTAAAGCTGATCAGAACCATGACCAGGCTTATGTACAGCAATGGGCTGATCAAGTACGCGAAGCAGTACAAAGACTACAGCCAAGTTTGCGCCCTGAAATTACGCTTGAAACCTTCGAGCGTGAAAATGCTCAAGGCGAGAAAACAGCGCATTATTGGCCACGTGTGACGGTATATGTCCATAACTTGCCACATGCTTACTTACTTGATGCTGGTTTATTAAACTCAGCAGAATATGCACGTTTATTGAAGAACTCTAAGAGTTGGTTCAACTTAATTGAAGATGGTGCATATTTACAGAAGGGTGATCGCCGTATTCAAGTGGCTAACTTCCATCAGGTATGGCAGCACATTCTGCAAGATTCGCGTCGCGGTATGATGATCCAGCGCTATAAAGGTCTGGGTGAGATGAATGCTGAACAGCTTTGGGAAACCACAATGGACCCTGAAAACCGTAATATGTTACAGGTGACTATTGATGATGCAATCGAAGCCGATCGTATGTTCTCATGCTTAATGGGTGATGACGTTGAACCACGTCGTGCCTTCATTGAAGAAAATGCATTAAATGCAGATATTGATGCTTAATTGATAGCTAGATTCTAAATCAGTCTAAGGAGAGAAGATGATGAGTCAAAACTTTATAGCAAGTATGCTGATTTCATGTGCAGCTTTAGTGAGTCATTCTGCATTTGCAGCTGACTTGGAAGCTGACATGAAAACTTTAGCAAAGAGCACAAAAGCCTTTGCTGAAGCGAAAGATCTCAATAACGCAAAACAGCAGCTTGTGATTATGCGTCAGGCTGCATTATCTTCAAAAAAATCTTTACCTCATAAGTTAGAAGGTTTACCGCCGGAAAATGTACAGGTAAAACAATATCAAGCGGGTTTAGATCAGTTGATTGCTGAAATTGATCGAGTTACTGTATTGGTTGATAAGGGCCAATTAGACCAAGCAAAATCAGAAGCAATTAATCTGGTTAATATCCGTAATGAAAACCACAAAAAATTTAGATAGATTCATTTTTATCTAAAAAATAAAGGGAATGATTGATTCATTCCCTTTATTTTTTGATCTATTTAAGTGTACTAAACTTAAATAGATTAATTTTCTACTAAATCTGTAACCTGAATGAGCGCGTGGCCAAACAAATATCCTGCTGTTAAGAGAATACAAATCCACAAAATAGCTCCAGCGACATTATAGATTAAAAATTTTCCATAACTCATATTGCTAGAGCCTGCAGCTAATGGTGCAAAAGAACGTGCAAAAGGTATAAAGCGTGCCAGAAGAATAGTTTTCCCACCGTGTTGCAAGAAATAACGGTTGGTTTTATTTAAATATTCTTTCTTAATAAAGCGTGATTTTGCTTCAAAAATACGGTTACCAAAATGACGACCAATAGAGTAGTTCACAATATAGCCTAGGGTGGCAGCTACGGTAAGCAAAGTAATCATATAACCCAGATGCATCATTTCAATTACTGAGCAAAGTGCCCCTACAGTTAGAAGTAAACTATCTCCAGGCAAAAAGAACATAAATACAAAAGCTGTTTCAGAAAAAATAATCAAAAAGAGTATGGCATAGACCCATGCGCCATACTCCTGAATTAAAATAGGTAAAAAATGTTCAAAATTAGTAATAAAATCAATAAAATTCATTCAGTTTGTCTGATCCCGAATTAAATACCTACTCAAGAAGGGTAAAAACGAAGTTACAGAATTTAGTTAAATTATCTGTGTATGGCAACCCTTAAGATGTAGCTTAAGTCTTATATGTTATCAAATTTGAATCTATCTCAAAAATTTAACAGCTGAATGAAATATTATTAGAAGTCATTCAAATTTTTATATAGTAGCGCAAATAAAGCTCTGATTTGAACTAAAAGCCAGTACTGGTCCTTAAAAATACCAGTACTGGCAAGAACTTAGTTTTCGAAAGAGGCTTCCATTTCCTCAAGTTCCATCATGAGTTCTAAAAGTTGCTCTTCATGTTGTTCAAGTTTAGCCTTCAACTCGGTTTGTTCATTCATCAATTTCAGCAAATCGTCTTTACGATTCGCTTCATATAATGAGCTATCTGCTAAAGCTTCTTCAATTTCAGCAAGTCGCGGTTGAAGCTTTTCAATTTGTGATTCAACCTTCTCAATGTTTTTACGAATAGGTCGAGTCTGTTCACGACGGCGTGCGGCTTCTTTACGCTGTGCTTCTTTATCAACTTTAGTTGGAGCAGGAGCAGCAGATGATGAGTTATTTGCTGCTACAGCAGTTTGAGCATTGATTTGCTGCTGACGTGCTTCACGTAACCATTTAGCATAATCCTGCAAATCACCTTCAAATTCGGTACATTTGCCGCCGTGTACTAAAAGAAGTTCATCACACACACTGGCAATAAGTTGACGTTCGTGAGAAACCAGAACGACAGCACCTTCAAAATCTTGTAAAGCCATGCTCAGTGCATGACGCATATCAAGATCTAAATGGTTCGTTGGCTCATCGAGAATTAAAACATTTGGACGCTGCCATACAATCAGTGCTAGAGCCAAACGAGCGCGCTCACCGCCAGAAAAGCTTTCACATGGTGTATCCATGCGTTCACCACTAAACCCAAAACTACCAAGGAACGAGCGTAAGGTGGCTTCACTAATTTGTTTATCTGCCAAACGTGCAAGCTGTAGCATCGGGCTAGCATGGCCATCTAAAGCATCCATTTGGTGCTGTGCGAAGTAGCCAATATTAAGCAACTCCGAAGCTTTACGTTCACCTGCTAGAAGTGGTAAATCACCGACCAAGCTCTTAATCAAAGTTGATTTACCTGCGCCGTTCATACCAAGTAAACCAATACGTGAGTTCGGTGTAATTTGAAGTTTAATTTTTTCAGCAATTTGCTTATCGCCATAACCTATGCTGGCATGGTCTAAAGTCAGCAAAGGTGAACTCATTTTGGTCGGTTCACGGAAACTAAAAGTAAACGGCGTATCGACATGAGCAGGGGCGAGTTGTTGCATACGCTCAAGTTGTTTAATACGGCTTTGTGCTTGACGAGCTTTAGTTGCTTTTGCTTTGAAACGGTCAATAAATTTTTGTAGGTGAGCACGGGTTTCTTGCTGCTTCTCGAAGGCTTGTTGTTGTTGTGCTAAGCGTTCACTTCGAGTTGTTTCAAAAGTGGAGTAATTACCCGTGTAAAGCGTGAGTTCCTGATTCTCAATATGGAGAATATGATCTGTAATTGCATCTAAAAAGTCGCGGTCATGCGAAATGAGGATGAGAGTACCTTCATAGGCTTTAAGCCAATCTTCTAACCACAAAATTGCATCTAAATCTAAGTGGTTGGTTGGTTCGTCTAGTAATAATAAATCGGAACGGCTCATTAATGTACGCGCCAAGTTTAAGCGCATACGCCATCCACCAGAAAAGCTAGCAACGTTTAAACGTAATTGATGTTCTAAAAACCCTAAGCCAGCCATAAGCTGGGCAGCTTTAGATGGTGCTGAATAACCGTGAATTTCATCAAAGCGGCCATGTAGTTTAGCCAAGTCTGAATCTGTGAGTTGATCTGGTTGAGCAAGCTTATTTTGAATATCCCAATATTCTTCATCACCAGAAAGAACAAAATCGAGGGCAGGCATGTCTAGAGCTTTAACTTCTTGAGCCATATGCGCCACAGTCCAGACTGAAGGGCGAGTAAGTGTACCTTCATCTGCGCCTAAGCTGCCCAGTAATGCTGCAAATAATGTTGATTTACCTGCACCATTGACCCCAGTCAGACCAATCTTCCAACCTGGGTGTAATTGCATAGACGCTTTTTGAAAGAGAACACGTCCACCGCGGCGTAAAGAAACTTGGTCAAATTGAATCATCTTGTCTTATCGAGGTGAGTTAGGGATGCTGTATTTTAAAGAGAACTGGCCGTGAAGACAAAACTTTCAGAGTTTTAGTTTATAAATGCTGAGATTGCATGGCTTAACCTATCTCTATTTAAGCTATTCGTCTGAAAATATCTAAATTTTTAACGAGATAGACCACATTCTAAAAAATATGGCTAAAATAAAAACAATTTAAAACTTGGTTGATAAATGAACTCCTAATAAAACTAGACTAAGGAAAGTCAAATGAAAAAAGGATTGGGGATAATTGGTGCAGTATTTTGCTGTGCTATGGGAACAGCACATGCTGGGCAAAATGTATGTGTATTCGATTTATTGGGAAAATCAGGTGAATCCTACAAAATGATGGAAGAGTGGGCATTGGCAGCGAAAAGTTGGCAGGCCGACATTACTTTAATTCCATTTCAAGACGAAGCTTTGGTAGATCGTAGACTGCGTGAGGGCAAATGTGACGCAGCTTATATGACCTCAATGCGAGCGCGAAATTACAATAAATTTGCAGGTTCGATTGATGCTATTGGTGGGGTGACAAGTAATGCAATTGCTCAAAAGGCAATTAGTTACGTTTTAGACCAACGTAATAAACATCGTATGGTAACTGCACAAAATGGAACAAACTACGAGGTGGTGGGGATTGTCCAGATTGGTTTGGCTTACTTGTTTGTAAGAGATAAAAGCCTCAACTCAATTGAAAAAGTACGCGGTACTAAATTTGCTATTTTACAATATGACGCAGCCCAAAAAATTATGGTGGAAAGTGTAGGTGCGCATCCTATCCCATCAGAAATTACAGATTTTGTGAAAAAATTTAATAATGGCCAAGTCGATGCCATTGCCGCTCCTGCTTATGCTTATAAACCATTAGAAATAGGCAAAGGTATTGGAACAAATGGGGCAATGTTTACTTTTCCCGTAGTCAACGTTACAGGGGACTTAATTGCAAGAAGTGATAGGTTTCCAGCCAATTTTGGAATGAAGTCTCGTGACTGGTTCATTAAGCAATTACCGCAAAATTTTACGATGGTGAAACGGTTGGAAGCTGGAGTACCCTCTAAAATTAAAATCAATTTTTCAGTTGAAGATAAACTGAAATATCAAAAAATATTACGAGAAGGTCGCCTTGGCCTTACAAAGCAAGGAGTATATGACGCAACCATGATGAGTGTACTAAAACGTGCACGATGTACCATTGAACGAACAAATTTTGAATGTACGCTCAATGGTGAGTAGTTTGTTTTTTAATCACAAAATCGCTACACATATTTCAAAGCTGAATATGGGTATGAAAATTGTGAATATAAAAAGTAACTTACGGAAAATTAGTAGTTTTTAATTTTGATAAATAATTTAAATAGCACAAACAATGATCCAATGAGATAAAAATATTTGAGTAAAAGCTCTATTTTTTTCTAAAAAACATGATTAATATCTGTGTTTGAAAGGAAACTTCAAACAAAAAATCTGTTCCGTGGAAGGATGAAGAAAATGAAAAAAATCGTACTTGCTATGGCTGCCGCTTCTGTTGTTGGTTTTTCTGCTTCAGCGCAAGCAGCGAGTACCGTGTGTGTATTCGACCTCTTAGGAAAAGCAGGCGACTCATATAAAATGATGGAAGAATGGGCTCTAGCTGCAAAAGGCTGGGGTACTGAAATTAACTTGGTTCCTCGTCAGGACGAGGCTGTTGCAGATAATGATTTCAAAGCTGGTAAATGTGATGCTGTAGCAATGACTGCTATGCGCGCACGCCAATATAACAAATTCGCAGGATCAATCGACTCGCTTGGTGGTGTTCCTAATAACCAAATCGCG
The DNA here is from genome assembly GCF_000582055.1 of Acinetobacter sp. 766875. Classification (NCBI taxonomy): domain Bacteria; kingdom Pseudomonadati; phylum Pseudomonadota; class Gammaproteobacteria; order Moraxellales; family Moraxellaceae; genus Acinetobacter; species Acinetobacter sp. 766875. Next base: position 49,780 of record NZ_JEXX01000025.1, read on the forward strand.
CAACGTGCTATTACTTATGTATTAGATGCACGTAATGCTGCCAAAATGACAACTAATCTTGGTGGTAAAAAATACGAAGTTGCTGGTATCTCTCCGCTAGGTTCAGCATTCATTTTCGTACGTGACAAAAACATCAACTCTGTTGAAAAAGCTGCGGGTAAAAAATTCGCCGTGTTAGGCTATGACGATGCACAAAAAATTATGGTGCAGCGTGTAGGTGCTCAGGCGGTTCTTTCTGATATTTCAAACTTTGCTGCTAAATTTAACAATGGTCAGGTAGATATGGTAGGTGCGCCTGCTTATGCATACAAACCATTAGAATTAAACAAAGGTTTGGGTGCAAATGGTGTAATGTGGAACTTCCCAGTATTACATGTAACTGCTGACCTAGTATTACGTGCTGATAAATTCCCTGCTGGCTTTGGCCAAAAGTCTCGTGACTGGTTCGTGAAACAATTACCTAAAAACTTTGCGATGATTAATCGTTTAGAAGCGCAAATTCCAGGTAAATATAAAATGAACCTAAGTGCTGAAGACAAACTTAAGTATCAAAAAATGTTACGTGATGGCCGTATGGACTTAACTAAACGTGGTATTTACGATGCTGGTATGATGTCTGTATTGAAAAAAGCACGTTGTTCTGTAGACAAAGCTAACTTTGAATGTTCAATGCCTGGTGAATAATTCATATTGATCTTAAAAGCCTAGACTTAGTTCTAGGCTTTTTTGCTTTATATAGGCTGTCAATTCAGCCATTGTGGTGAATTGAAAAGTCGATAATCTAATTTGAAGATAAAACTTCATCTGGATATATGAAGGTATAAAAACTGAACAAGGATGTGAGTGATCAAAGAAGTACTATCGATATTTAAATATCTATTTTTCTTTAATTGAGCTCATATAAACAGAATTGCTCGTAAAAATATCTTAATCGCAAATTTTAGATGAAGCATATCTCATGAGAATCATGCCGACCAGCGTGAAATTTCTTGATGCTAAAAACAAAAAATCTACAAGGAAAGGAAAAGAATATGCGATTTTCCAAAACGCTTTTACTTGCGATGGGACTCACAACAATTTCATTTGCAGCCGAAGCCAAACAAACTATTTGTGTTTTTGACTTCGTTGGTAAAAATGGTGACGTCTATGCACTCATGAAAGATTATCAGCTTGCAGCGAAAAACTGGGGAGCTGATATCGAACTCAAAGTAAATCAAAACGAAGCAGTGATTGCTGAAGATTTTAAAGCTGGAAAATGTGATGGCATTAGCGTATCGGGTATGCGTGGGCGTCAATTCAACTCATTTACAGGTTCATTAGATGCTATTGGTGCGATTCCCGATCTCAAACTTGCTGTTAAAGTCATGCAAGGTTTGGCGAGTCCAACCTTTAGTAAATATATGGTGAATGGGCGCTATGAAGTCGTTGGTGTTATTCCGGTAGGGGACGCTTACCTTTTAGTAAACGACCGTAGTATTAATACAGTGGCGAAAGCTGCGGGTAAAAAAATTGCTGTACTAGATTACGATGAAGCGCAAAAAATTATGGTTCAGCAGGTAGGGGCACAGGCTGTGAGTGCTGATGTGACTAACTTTGGAGCTAAATTTAATAATCATCAGGTTGATATTATTGGTGCGCCAGCAGCAGCGTTTAAACCTTTAGAACTACAAAAAGGCTTAGGCACGAAAGGAGCAATCGTTAACTATCCAATCTTACAGGTGACTGGAAATATTATTATTCGTCCAGATAAATTCCCAGCTGGATTTGGTCAGAAATCTAGAGAATGGGTGGCAGGCCAGTTACCACGTGCCTTTACTATCTTAGGAAAAATGAAAGCTGATATTCCGCAAAAATATTGGATGGATGTACCTGCTGCCGATAAACCGGGCTATCAAAAGCTTATGCGTGAATCACGAATTAATCTTACAAAACGCGGTGTTTATGATAAACGGATGATGAAATTATTATGGCAATTCCGTTGTAAGCAAGATGCGAAAAACTTCGAATGTGGCTTACAAGATGAGAATTACAAATAATCTTGATAAAAATACTCAAGATTCGCTTTAAACTTCGAAGACAGACCCTATATTGATTATGCTATACTCAATATAGGGTCTTTTTTATTTTGAAAGGCACAGCAAAATCCGAGGAACAATCATCATGAATGCCCAAGCTCTAGTTTTGACAGATAATGCTGCCAATAAGGTACGCCAACTCCGTGATAGTGAAGGGAATGACGATCTCATGTTACGTGTATATGTAACCGGAGGCGGGTGTTCAGGGTTTTCATACGGCTTCAATTTCGCTGAAAGCGTAAATGAAGATGATGCTGAATTTGTAAATGGCGATGTAAAGATGCTTGTTGACTCACTCAGCTATCAATATTTAGTTGGCTCAGTGGTTGATTACGTTGAAGGCCTTGAAGGTTCACGCTTTATTGTGCAGAACCCAAATGCGACAACAACTTGTGGTTGTGGTTCTTCGTTCTCGATTTAAAAAGAATTTTAAATAAAAAAGCCTCTCTATTTTGAGAGGTTTTTTTATTAGTCAAATCATTATTTTTCACTGATAGATTCTAAAAAGTATTGAACCAGTTCAGGTGCATTCTGATAAGGAATCCAATGAGAAGCGTTCATGAAAATGGCTTTATAACTATTTTTAAAATAACGTGAGTTTAACTCGGCGCTTTTTTCTGTAACAGCAATATCATCTCTACCCCAAATAAATAGAGTCGGCACATCTATTAATTTAAAAGGATTCTGAGGTTTATCCCAGAAAAATCCACGGTACCAATTTAACGCCGTAGTTAGCCTATTTTCTTTTATAAACTCAGTCGCGAATATTTCAATTTGCTGTTCGGTCATGCCTGATGACTTTAGAAACTTACGGCCTAATTTCGGTATCTTTTTAAATAAAAGTTCGGGCACAATCGGTAGCTGAAAAATTGCAAAATAATAAGATTTAAAAAGTTGTCTACTGCTTAAACAAGCTTTTAAAAATGCGGCTTGATGCGGCACAGAAACTAAAGTGAGATGTTGAATATACTGCGGGTACTTCATAGCTACACTAGACGCAATTACAGAACCCCAATCGTGCCCAATTAAATAAACTGGTTGACCAAGCCCCTTAATAAAAACTGCGACATCTTCAGTTAGTTCACTTAAAGCGTAATGAAAGCGGCTTTGTGGTCTAGCATTTAGACTATAACCACGTTGATGAATCGCAAGTGTTCTAAATCCATGCTGATGCAATAGTTCAGAAGTTTGCACCCAACTATGTGCAGTTTCTGGAAAGCCATGCAATAAAACCACGAGAGGGCCATCTATAGGGCCTGAATCAATCACATCGAATGTCCAAGCCCCACGAGTATATTGATGAATACGGTTGGTCAAATCCATAACAACATGCCTTACTTATTTTTGTTGGCGTTTATCATGAGTTTTTATGCACATTTAAATAACAGCATTTCGGGTCAGTAAATGTGCTATAAGGTCGAATCTAGGTAAAAGAACTTATAAAAAATCTTATACCGCCGTGATTGTTCCTAAAATTCTAAAATCAGACGCACCAGTTACTGCTGGTAAATTACCACTTAAACTATTCACAAAACGCATTGCTAACCATGCAAATGCTGTAGCCTCGACCCAGGTAGGGGAGAGTCCTAAAACATCTGTGGTTTGAACTGACCAATTGTGCTTACGTAAACGCCAGCGTAATTGTTCTAACAAATAAGAGTTATAAGCCCCACCACCACATACATATACTTCGCCTGTTTCCATATCAGAACGATAAATCGCTTTTTGAATAGCACGCACAGTAAGTTTTAATAAGGTTGCTTGAATATTTTCTGGTGTATCTTCTAACTCATCGTAAGTTAAATCATTACGCCAATCGATTAACTGATCATCTAGCCAGTCAATATTGAAATCTTCACGTCCCGTACTTTTAGGGGGCTCTTTAGAAAAATATTCATGCGCATGAAGACGGTCGAGTAAAGAGCGAATAGGATGCCCATAAGCAGCCCAATCACCATTTTCATCATATGGATGACCCGTATGGCGATGACACCATGCATCCATCAAAATATTCGCAGGTCCCGTATCAAAACCGAATACACCGTCAGGATTATTGGCAGGTAACATACTTACATTGGCAATGCCGCCTAAATTCAAAATCACACGATGAATGCTTGGATGTTGAAATAATGCTTGATGAAAAGCTGGGACTAATGGAGCACCTTGTCCGCCTGCAGCCATATCTCTACGACGGAAATCTGAAACAACCGGGATTTGAGTGATTTCAGTAATAATGTTTGGGTCGCCAATTTGTAACGTAAAGCCATGCTCTGGACGATGACGAATAGTTTGCCCATGCGAACCGATCGCTTTAATTTGGCTACGGTCTAATTGATGCTTTTCAATTAAGCTATTAATCCCATGACCAATCATTTTGGCTAGAGCAACATCAGCTTTACCCATACGGTCAATTTCATTGTCATCGGGTAAAGTTAATGCCATAAGCTCATCACGTAACTCGGGTTCGAAAGGAACTGTAAGAGTGGCATGAAGCTGTAGTGGCTCAAATGAAGCCGCAACAATATCTACACCATCCATACTAGTGCCAGTCATTACGCCGATATAGATTGCGCTCATATGCAACTTCCCCTGCAAGACGCTGAAAAAATGTTAGTATATCGCACAAATTGAATAACTGATGTGTTTAGGTTTTGTGATGTCAAATTTCTTGCCCGCCGAAGAACAGCTTGCCCTCATCCAACGAGGCACGCACGAAATTATTTCAGAAGAAGATTTACTGAAAAAGCTTAAAGAGAATCGTCCTCTTAAAATTAAAGCTGGTTTTGACCCTACAGCACCAGATTTACATTTAGGACATACGGTTCTTATTAACAAACTAAAAACGTTCCAAGACTTGGGCCATGAAGTTACCTTCTTGATTGGTGACTATACAGCGATGATTGGTGACCCAACGGGTAAAAGTGCAACTCGTCCGCCGTTGTCACGTGAACAAGTTGAAGCCAATGCTAAAACTTATCAAGAACAAGTTTTTAAAATCTTAGACCCGAATAAAACAAAAGTACGTTTTAACTCAGAATGGTTTAACCAAAAGTCTGCTGCTGACCTTATCCAGTTAGCGAGTCAACAAACCGTATCGCGCATGTTAGAGCGTGATGACTTTACTAAGCGTTATAGCAACCATCAGCCAATTGCGATTCATGAGTTCTTATATCCTTTAGTTCAAGGCTATGACTCAATTGCGCTTGAAGCTGACGTTGAGTTAGGTGGTACAGACCAAACCTTTAACTTACTTATGGGTCGTACTTTACAAAGCCGTTATGGCCAAGAATCACAAGTGTGTATCACTGTGCCGATTCTAGAAGGTTTAGATGGCGTAAATAAAATGTCTAAATCTTTAGGTAACTATATTGGTGTTTTTGATGCGCCAGGTGCTATGTACCAAAAAGTATTATCAATGCCTGACTCTTTAATCGAACGTTATTTCGATTTATTAAGTTTTAAATCTCTAGATGAGATCAAAGCTTTATTAGATGAAATCGCGGCTGGTCGTAATCCACAAGAAGTAAAACGTATTCTTGCACTCGAGTTGGTTGAACGCTTCCATGATGCTGAAGCAGCTGCCAATGCTCATAAGAGTGCAGGTAACCGTATTACAGAAGGTGAGGTGCCAGAAGATACACCTGAAGTGACTATTTCACGTGGTGAGTTTGGAGGAGAAATCTTTATTGCTACGATTTTACGTGTAGCAGGATTAAATCCAAATGCAGCAGCTGCAAAAGATGCTGTTGCACGTGGTGCAGTAAAAGTAGACTGGAATGTAGTAGATGCAAGTTTCTCTGTAAAAGAAAACGGGACTTTTATTATTCAGTCTGGGAAAAAAGCAATTGCACGTGTAACTTTCACTGACTAAAAGTTATGTAGTGATAGAAAAGCAGGAGTAATCCTGCTTTTTTTTATTTCAGAACTATAAAACCAATTAAGCGTTCCACGTGGAACCATCTAAGTATTATTAAGAATAAAATAAATTAAAAAATAAGAAGAAATATAAAGTGAGGGTAGAGTATTTGCTCTAATATTTCTTTGGATTCTTTGGATTCTTTGGATTCTTTGGATTCTTTGGATTCTTTGGATTCTTTGGATTCTTTGGATTCTTTGGATTCTTTGGATTCTTTGGATTCTTTGGATTCTTTGGATTCTTTGGATTCTTTGGATTCTTTGGATTCTTTGGATTCTTTGGATTCTTTGGATTCTTTGGATTCA
>NZ_JEXX01000026.1:0-55125 GCF_000582055.1 Acinetobacter sp. 766875
AACAAATGCGACCTTGTTGACGACGAAGAATTACTTGAATTAGTAGAAATGGAAGTTCGTGAACTTCTTTCTACTTACGACTTCCCAGGTGATGACACTCCAGTAATCCGTGGTTCAGCTCTTGCTGCTCTTAACGGTGAAGCAGGTCCTTACGGTGAAGAATCAGTTCTTGCTCTTGTAGCAGCTCTTGACTCTTACATCCCAGAACCAGAACGTGCTATCGACAAAGCATTCTTAATGCCAATCGAAGACGTATTCTCAATTTCTGGTCGTGGTACAGTAGTAACAGGCCGTGTAGAATCTGGTATCGTTAAAGTTGGTGAAGAAGTAGAGATCGTTGGTATTAAAGATACAGTTAAAACAACTGTAACTGGCGTAGAAATGTTCCGTAAACTTCTTGACGAAGGCCGTGCAGGCGAGAACTGTGGTGTATTACTTCGTGGTACTAAGCGTGAAGACGTACAACGTGGTCAAGTACTTGCTAAACCAGGTACAATCAAGCCGCACACTAAATTCGACGCAGAAGTATACGTACTTTCTAAAGAAGAAGGTGGTCGTCACACTCCATTCTTAAATGGTTACCGTCCACAGTTCTACTTCCGTACAACTGACGTAACTGGTGCGATCCAGTTGAAAGAAGGCGTTGAAATGGTAATGCCAGGTGACAACGTTGAAATGTCAGTAGAATTAATCCACCCAATCGCAATGGACCCAGGTCTACGTTTTGCGATCCGTGAAGGTGGTCGTACTGTAGGTGCTGGTGTTGTTGCGAAAGTAACTGCATAAGCATAATATAGTGACGTATTACGTCTCAAGTTGAGAGCTTTGGCTCTCAACTTGCTTTATAGGTCAGTAGTTCAATTGGTAGAGCGTCGGTCTCCAAAACCGAATGTTGGGGGTTCGAGTCCCTCCTGACCTGCCATATTTTGAAATAAAAAGCTTGATGCTGGCTTAGTTGTTCATATAATAAGTCGCGAGTTCTACGACGAGTACAAAAATGTCGAATGATAAATCGCGTGACGCATTGAGCGACGCGCCAATTCCTCAAAGAAATAATTCTGCTGAAGTTGTTCGTACTGGTTCGCCTTTAGATATCGTTCTATGGGTGATAGCAATTGCATTATTGCTCTCGGCTACCATGGTGAATCAGCATTTACCAGCGTATTGGGCCCCTGCAAATAATGTATGGGTGCGCGTTGGGGTAATTTTTGCTTGTATCGTTGTGGCTTTAGGTTTATTATACGCCACCCATCAAGGTAAAGGCTTCGTTCGTTTGCTGAAAGATGCACGAGTCGAATTGCGTCGAGTAACTTGGCCAACAAAACAAGAAACAGTCACTACATCGTGGCAGGTTCTATTGGTTGTAGTTGTTGCATCGTTAGTATTATGGTGCTTTGACTATGGTTTGGGTTGGTTAATTAAGTTGATTATCGGGTAAAAGAGCTATGAAACGTTGGTACATTATTCATGCCTACTCTGGTTATGAAAAACAAGTGATGCGTTCACTTACAGAACGAATCCAGCGTAGCGCTGTTGCCGATAGCTTTGGTGATGTCCTAGTTCCTACCGAAGAAGTGGTAGAAATGAAGGACGGTAAGAAACGTAAATCTGAGCGTAAATTCTTTCCTGGCTATGTGTTAGTTGAAATGGAAATGAATGATGATACTTGGCACATTGTTAAAGAATGTCCAAAAGTATTAGGTTTTATTGGGGGTACACCTGAAAAACCTGCGCCAATCACTCAACGTGAAGCAGATGCGATTCTTGCGCGTGTACGTAATACTGGTGAAGCTCCACGTCCTAAGACGATGTTTGAACCAGGTGAAGAATTACTCGTTATTGACGGTCCATTCACAGACTTTAAAGGTGTGGTGGAAGAGGTTCAATACGACAAGTCACGTTTAACGTTGACGATTAACGTGTTTAATCGACCAACTCAGGTTGAACTCGAATTTCGCCAAGTCGAAAAAACGATTTAATCTTAATTGGTTGAAAAGCGCCCGATTTTATCGGGCATTGTTGTTGTAACAGTGTTGTTACGTAGAAATTGGGGAGCCTAACGGCGCCTGTACCCAGAGGTATTTTAAAATGGCTAAGAAGATTGACGGCTATATCAAGCTGCAAGTTCCAGCTGGTAAAGCAAATCCATCTCCACCAATTGGTCCTGCACTAGGTCAACGTGGTGTAAACATCATGGCATTCTGTAAAGAATTCAATGCTGCTACACAAAAAGTTGAACCAGGTCTTCCAATTCCTGTAGTGATTACTGTGTACAACGACAAGTCGTTCACATTCATCATGAAAACTCCTCCAGCTTCTATTCTTCTTAAGAAAGCTGCTGGTATCCAAAAGGGTTCATCTGTACCTAACAAAACTAAAGTTGGTAAGTTGACTCGTGCTCAATTAGAAGAAATCGCGACTACTAAAGAACCAGACTTAACTGGTGCTGATTTAGACGCGCGTGTTCGTACCATTGCTGGTTCTGCACGTTCTATGGGCTTGGAAGTGGAGCTATAAGACATGGCAAAGTTAACTAAACGTCAAAAAGCCATTGCTGCTGCTGTAGAAGCAAACAAAGTTTACACTTTGGAAGAAGCAGTACAGGTTCTTAACAGCTTACCTGCAGCAAAGTTCAAAGAATCTTTAGACATCTCTGTAAACCTTGGCGTAGATCCACGTAAATCTGATCAGGTTGTTCGTGGTGCGACTACATTACCTGCAGGTACTGGTAAAACTGTACGTGTAGCTGTATTTGCTCAAGGTGCTCAAGCAGAAGCTGCTAAAGAAGCTGGTGCTGATGTTGTAGGTTTTGATGACCTTGCTGAAAGCATCCAAGGTGGAAACCTTGACTTTGATGTTGTGATCGCTGCTCCAGACGCTATGCGTGTTGTTGGTAAGCTCGGTACAATTCTTGGTCCACGTGGTTTAATGCCAAACCCTAAAGTAGGTACTGTAACTCCTGATGTTGCGAATGCTGTTAAAAACGCGAAATCTGGTCAGGCTCGTTACCGTGTAGACAAAGCGGGTATTATCCACGCTGCGATTGGTCAAGTTGGCTTTGATGCTGCTGCAATCCGTCAAAACGTTGAAACTTTAGTTGCTGACTTGAAAAAGTTAAAACCTGCAACTTCTAAAGGTGTATACATCAAAAAGATCACTTTGAGCTCAACTATGGGTCCTGGTCTTACTGTTGATGTAAACAACGTTTCTAACTAAGTTTTAACTTAGTTCTGTACAGAATTTTAAAGTCCTGATTGAGTAGGTAGAAAAAATAGAAATAAGTTTCTATTTTTGCGCAGTTAAAGCAACGCTTTGACTCTTGCTTATCAGGCGGACTTTGAATTGATGAATGAGAATTTATCAGCGTCAAAGACCTCAGGCGAGAAGGCGTTATTTTCGGATAGCGGCTTTTCTTAATAATCCAGCCTGCGTAGACGCGGTGGTGTGATTTGTTCCTCCTCCGCGTGTAAGTCGAAAGGCTTACGAATTGGGAGTGTGCCCATTGGGTGCATAAATCACCTTAGGAGGTTTTACAATGGCTCTTCTTATCGAAGACAAAAAACAGATCGTTTCAGAAGTAAGTGAAGTTGCTTCTAAAGCGTTTGCAGCCGTTGTTGCTGACTATCAAGGTTTAAGCGTAGAGCAATTAACAACACTTCGTGTTGAAGCTCGTAAGTTAGGTGTAACTACACGTATCGTACGTAACACTTTGGCTAAGCGCGCATTCCAAGGTACTCAATTTGATATCTTGAACGACAACCTTGTTGGTCCAACAATTCTAGGTTTTTCAACTTCTGAAGATGACATGGGTGCAGCTGCACGCTTGTTTGAAGAATTTGCAAAAACTAACAAAGCATTTGAATTAAAAGCTGCTGCATTTGACGGCAAAGTTTATCAAGGTGCTGATGTTAGCGTAATTGCTAATCTTCCAAACCAAGAGAAAGCGCTTACTATGCTTGCCTCTGTTCTTCAAGCTCCTATTTCGAAATTGGGTCGCCTCATTACAGCGCTCAAAGAGAAAAACGAGTCAGAAGCTGCTTAATCAATTTTACACACCATTCAATATCCATTTGGAGTTATTCTCATGGCTTTAACTAACGAAGAAATCTTAAACGCAGTTGCTGAAAAAACTGTTCTTGAACTTGTTGAATTAATTTCTGCTTTCGAAGAGAAATTCAACGTTTCAGCTGCAGCTGTTGCTGTTGCTGCTCCAGCTGGTGGCGCTGCTGCAGCTGCTGAAGAACAATCTGAATTCAACGTTGAGTTGACTTCTTTCGGTGCTAACAAAGTAGCTGTTATTAAAGCAGTTCGTGAAGCAACTGGCCTTGGTCTTAAAGAAGCTAAAGACCTAGTTGAAGGTGCTCCTCAAGTTCTTAAAGAAGGCGTTTCTAAAGAAGAAGGCGAAGAACTTAAGAAGAAACTTGAAGAAGCTGGTGCTACAGTTACACTTAAGTAATTGTAAAAGGAGTCGGTTTTTAAATCGGCTCCATAAAATGGCTGATGGCTCTTGGGTCATCAGCCTTTTTGCGTTACAATAATCGGCTCGATTTTTGTTAGTTTTGTTTGATTTTTAGAAAAATCTAAATAAAACAAGAAATTTCAAATGTTTACCAATATTTTTCTTTTTTAAAAATATTGTTAAGCGTTTTTATACCACTAAAAATTGCAGCATTTGTAAACAGTGGTGGCCATATCGGCCTGCGTAATTCCTTCTGAGCCCGTTCTGCAGGCGGGCTTAGTTTACTTTCCGAGGACTCCAGATGGCATACTCATATACCGAAAAGAAACGGATCCGTAAGAATTTTGGTAAATTGCCCCAAGTAATGGATGCACCGTACTTACTATCGATTCAGGTCGATTCGTACAGAACATTCTTGCAAGATGGCAAAACTCCAAAAAACCGCGAAGATATCGGTCTCCAAGCCGCATTTCGTTCAGTTTTTCCTATCGAAAGTTATTCTGGCAATGCTGCTTTAGAATTTGTTGAGTATAGCCTTGGTAAACCTGAGTTCGATGTACGCGAATGTATTCTTCGTGGTTCGACTTATGCGGCACCAATGCGCGTTAAAATTCGTTTGATTATTAAAGATCGCGAAACTAAATCAATTAAAGACGTACGTGAACAAGAAGTCTATATGGGTGAAATTCCACTCATGACTGAAAACGGTACCTTTGTTATCAATGGTACTGAGCGTGTAATCGTATCTCAATTACACCGTTCACCAGGCGTATTCTTTGACCATGATAAAGGTAAGACTCACTCAAGTGGTAAAGTGTTGTATTCAGCACGTATCATTCCTTACCGTGGTTCATGGTTAGACTTTGAATTTGATGCAAAAGACCTTGTTTACGTACGTATTGACCGTCGTCGTAAATTACTTGCTACTGTTGTGTTACGTGCACTAGGTTATAACAATGAACAAATCTTGAATTTGTTCTACGAAAAAGTACCTGTGTATCTTGACATGGGCAGCTATCAAATTGACCTTGTTCCTGAGCGTTTACGTGGTGAAATGGCTCAATTTGATATTGCTGACAATGAAGGTAAAGTCATTGTTGAGCAAGGCAAACGTATTAATGCGCGTCACGTACGTCAAATGGAAGCTGCAGGTTTAACTAAACTTTCAGTTCCTGATGAATACTTATATGAACGTATTACGGCTGAAGATATTACTTTACGTGATGGTGAAGTAATTGCTGCAAATACGTTGTTAAGCCATGAAGTAATGGTGAAGTTGGCAGAAGGTGGTGTTAAACAATTTAACATCCTATTCACGAATGACATCGACCGTGGTTCATTTGTTGCTGATACATTGCGTGCAGACACAACAGCGGGACGTGAAGAAGCATTAGTAGAAATCTACAAAGTGATGCGTCCAGGCGAGCCGCCAACAAAAGAAGCTGCTGAAAACCTATTCAATAACTTATTCTTCTCTTCCGAGCGTTATGACTTATCTCCAGTAGGTCGTATGAAGTTCAACCGTCGTCTAGGTCGTCCTTACGAAGTTGGCACTGATCAAAAATCTCGTGAAGTTGAAGGTATTTTATCGCACGAAGATATCATCGATGTATTACGTACGTTGGTTGAAATCCGTAACGGTAAAGGCGAAGTAGACGATATCGACCATTTAGGTAACCGTCGTGTACGTTCTGTTGGTGAAATGACAGAGAACCAATTCCGTGTTGGTTTAGTACGTGTTGAGCGTGCTGTTAAAGAGCGTTTAAGCCAAGCAGAAACTGATAACTTGTCTCCACAAGACTTGATTAATGCTAAGCCAGTTGCTGCTGCAATCAAAGAATTCTTTGGTTCAAGCCAGTTATCTCAGTTCATGGACCAAAACAACCCATTATCTGAGATTACACATAAGCGTCGTGTATCTGCGCTTGGCCCAGGTGGTTTAACACGTGAACGTGCAGGCTTTGAAGTACGTGACGTACATCAAACTCACTATGGTCGTGTGTGTCCAATTGAAACGCCTGAAGGTCCAAACATTGGTTTGATTAACTCGCTTTCTGTATATGCAAAAGCGAATGACTTCGGTTTCTTGGAAACACCATACCGTAAAGTTGTAGATGGTCGTGTAACTGATGATGTTGAATATTTATCTGCAATTGAAGAAGTAGGTACTGTTATTGCACAGGCTGACTCAGCAGTAGATAAAGATGGCAACTTAACAGAAGAATTTGTTTCTGTTCGTCACCAAGGTGAATTCGTACGTATGCCACCTGAAAAAGTGACGCATATGGACGTTTCTGCACAGCAGGTTGTATCTGTTGCTGCATCACTTATTCCATTCCTTGAACACGATGACGCGAACCGTGCATTGATGGGTTCGAACATGCAACGTCAGGCTGTTCCTACTTTACGTGCTGACAAGCCTCTTGTTGGTACTGGTATGGAAGCGAACGTAGCACGTGATTCGGGTGTGTGTGTAATCGCAAACCGTGGTGGTGCAATTGAATATGTAGATGCTTCTCGTATCGTTATTCGTGTAAACGAAGATGAAATGGTTGCAGGTGAGGCAGGGGTAGATATCTATAATCTCATCAAATATACACGTTCGAACCAAAATACTTGTATTAACCAAAATGTTATCGTGAATTTGGGCGACAAAGTTGCTCGTGGTGACATCTTGGCAGATGGTCCGTCAACAGACATGGGTGAACTTGCGCTTGGTCAAAACATGCGTGTAGCGTTCATGACATGGAATGGTTACAACTATGAAGACTCGATCTTATTATCTGAGCGTGTTCTTCAAGAAGACCGTTTAACTTCTATTCATATTCAAGAATTGTCATGTGTGGCTCGTGATACTAAGTTAGGTGCAGAAGAAATTACTGCCGATATTCCTAACGTAGGTGAAGCTGCGCTTTCTAAACTTGATGAATCAGGTATCGTTTATATCGGTGCTGAAGTTACTGCTGGTGACATCTTAGTTGGTAAAGTAACGCCTAAAGGCGAAACTCAGTTAACTCCTGAAGAAAAATTGCTTCGTGCAATCTTTGGTGAAAAAGCTGCTGACGTTAAAGATTCATCTTTACGTGTTCCATCTGGTACTAAAGGTACAGTTATCGACGTTCAAGTCTTCACTCGTGATGGCTTAGAGAAAGATGACCGTGCATTAGCGATTGAAAAAGCACAGCTTGATTCTTACCGTAAAGACTTGAAAGAAGAATATAAAATCTTCGAAGAAGCGGCTCGTGAACGTGTAATCCGTTTACTTAAAGGCCAAGAGTCTAATGGCGGTGGTTCAACTAAACGTGGCGATAAACTTTCTGAAGATTTATTGTCTGGTTTAGAGCTTGTTGATTTACTTGAAATTCAACCGACAGATGAAGCAATCGCTGAGCGTTTAACTCAGATTCAAGTGTTCTTGAAAGAGAAGAGCGCAGAAATCGATGAGAAATTCGCTGAGAAGAAACGTAAGCTTGCAACAGGTGATGAGTTAACAACTGGCGTATTGAAAGTTGTTAAAGTTTACTTAGCTGTTAAACGTCGTATTCAGCCTGGTGATAAGATGGCTGGTCGTCATGGTAACAAGGGTGTTGTTTCTAACATCTTACCTGTTGAAGACATGCCACACGATGCGAACGGTGTACCTGTAGATATCGTATTGAACCCGTTGGGCGTACCATCTCGTATGAACGTGGGTCAGATTCTCGAGACTCACTTGGGTATGGCGGCTAAAGGGCTTGGTGACAAAATCGAAAAAATGTTGAAAGAACAGCGTACAGTTTTAGAACTACGTGAATTCTTAGACAAGATTTATAACAAAGTCGGTGGCGAGCAAGAAGATCTTGATAGCTTGACTGATGATGAAATCCTAGCACTTTCAGGCAACTTGCGTGCTGGTGTTCCTTTGGCTACTCCTGTATTTGATGGTGCTGAAGAAAGTCAAATTAAAGATTTACTTGAGTTGGCTGACATTTCACGTACAGGTCAAACAGTATTGTTTGATGGACGTACAGGTGAACAGTTTGACCGTCCAGTAACTGTTGGTTACATGTACATGTTGAAGTTGAACCACTTGGTTGATGACAAGATGCATGCTCGTTCAACTGGTTCGTACTCATTAGTTACACAACAACCGCTTGGTGGTAAAGCACAATTCGGTGGTCAGCGTTTCGGTGAGATGGAAGTATGGGCACTTGAAGCATACGGTGCAGCATATACACTCCAAGAAATGCTCACAGTGAAGTCGGATGACGTTGAAGGCCGTACTCGCATCTATAAGAATATTGTAGATGGTAACCATTATATGGATCCGGGTATGCCTGAATCGTTCAACGTATTGACCAAAGAGATCCGTTCTTTAGGTATCAACATTGAACTGAAAAATGGTGACTAAGTCGTAAGACTCACGATTTTTTAGGAAAAAACAATATTTGTGACCCAGTCGGGTAAGCGAGGCTTCCCGACACACGGAGAAAAAAATTGAAAGACTTGCTCGATATCATGCGTAAGAAAACGGATTCAGATGGTCATGCGCCAGTTGAGTTCGACCGTATCCGTATTGGTCTTGCGTCACCAGAAATGATTAAGTCATGGTCTCATGGTGAAGTTAAAAAACCTGAGACGATCAACTATCGTACGTTCAAGCCAGAACGTGACGGTTTATTCTGTGCCAAAATCTTTGGTCCAGTAAAAGATTACGAATGCTTGTGTGGTAAATACAAGCGTATGAAATACAAAGGCGTCATTTGTGAAAAATGTGGCGTTGAAGTAACTACAGCGAAAGTTCGTCGTGAACGTATGGGTCACATTGAACTTGCTTCTCCAGTTGCGCATATCTGGTTCTTAAAATCGTTACCTAGCCGTATCGGTTTATTACTTGATATGACACTTCGTGATATCGAACGTGTATTGTATTTCGAATCATATGTTGTTACTGATCCTGGCATGACGCCTTTCGAAAAGTATCAACTTCTTAATGACGAAGAATACTTTACAGCTTTAGAAGAGCACGGTGACGAGTTCGTTGCAAAAATGGGTGCGGAAGCAGTTCAAGACTTGTTGAAAGACATTGATCTTGAAGCTGAGATTGCTCGTTTACGTGAAGAAATTCCTCAAACAACTTCTGAAACGAAGTTGAAAAAAGCATCTAAACGCTTGAAATTGATGGAAGCATTCAAAGACTCGAACAACAAGCCAGAATGGATGGTAATGAATGTACTTCCGGTGCTTCCACCAGATTTACGTCCATTAGTTCCACTTGAAGGTGGTCGTTTCGCGACTTCTGACTTGAACGATTTATATCGTCGTGTAATTAACCGTAACAACCGTTTGAAGCGTCTTCTTGACCTTGCAGCGCCGGACATCATCGTACGTAACGAAAAACGTATGTTACAAGAGTCTGTAGATGCGTTGCTTGATAACGGTCGTCGTGGTCGTGCAATTACTGGTTCTAACAAACGTCCATTAAAATCTTTGGCAGACATGATCAAAGGTAAACAAGGTCGTTTCCGTCAGAACTTGTTAGGTAAGCGTGTTGACTACTCTGGTCGTTCGGTAATTACTGTAGGTCCTACTTTACGTCTTCACCAATGTGGTCTTCCGAAGAAAATGGCACTTGAATTATTCAAGCCATTCATTTTCGCGAAATTACAAGCTTCAGGTCAGGCAACAACCATTAAAGCTGCGAAGAAAATGGTTGAGCGTGAGACTCCGGAAGTTTGGGACGTTCTTGCATCTGTAATTCGTCAACACCCAGTAATGTTGAACCGTGCGCCAACACTTCACCGTTTAGGTCTTCAAGCATTTGAACCTATTCTTATTGAAGGTAAGGCAATCCGTCTTCACCCACTCGTTTGTGCTGCGTTTAACGCCGACTTCGATGGTGACCAAATGGCGGTACACGTTCCATTGACACTTGAAGCACAGTTAGAAGCTCGTGCATTGATGATGTCAACAAACAACATCTTGTCACCAGCAAACGGTGAGCCAATTATTGTTCCTTCTCAGGACGTTGTCTTGGGTCTTTACTACATCACACGTGATGCAGTAAATGCTAAAGGTGAAGGCATGGTGTTTGCGGATACTCACGAAGTAAACCGTGCACTTGCAACTGGTCAAGTTGCGATTCATGCTCGTGTTAAAGTACGTGTGCATCAAACTGTTATCAATGAAAATGGTGAGCGTGAACAGCAAACTATTATTGTTGATACGACACCAGGTCGTTGCTTACTTTGGGAAGTTGTTCCAGAAGGTTTAAGCTTTGACATGATCAACCTTGAGATGACTAAAAAGAACATCTCGAAGTTAATCAACTCTTGCTACCGTAAACTTGGTTTGAAAGATACAGTTATCTTCGCTGACCAGTTAATGTACTTGGGCTTCCGTCAAGCGACTCGTTCAGGTGTATCTGTAGGTATGGAAGACATGTTAATTCCACCTACTAAGCACACAATTATTGATAAAGCTGAAACAGAAGTTCGTGAAATCGAACAACAGTTCGAACAAGGTTTCGTAACTGCTGGTGAGCGTTATAACAAAGTTGTCGATATTTGGGCGCGTACAAACGACCAAGTTGCGAAAGCGATGATGGATAACTTGTCTTACACACTTGTGAAAAACAAACAAGGTGAAGACGAGAAGCAAAAATCATTCAACAGCATCTATATGATGTCTGACTCTGGTGCCCGTGGTAGTGCGGCGCAGATTCGTCAGCTTGCTGGTATGCGTGGTTTGATGGCAAAACCGGATGGCTCGATTATTGAGACACCGATTAAAGCGAACTTCCGTGAAGGTTTAACAGTACTTCAGTACTTTATTTCTACACACGGTGCGCGTAAAGGTTTGGCCGATACAGCATTGAAAACAGCGAACTCTGGTTACTTGACTCGTCGTCTTGTAGACGTAGCACAAGACTTGGTAATTACTGAGCCTGATTGTGGTACAAATGGCGGCCTAGTAATGACTCCATTCATTCAAGGTGGTGATGTCATCGAGCCATTACGTGACCGTGTATTAGGTCGTGTAACTGCTGAAGATGTACGTCGTGCTTCTGATGATGAAGTTGTATTACCTCGCGGTACGTTAATTGACGAGAAAATCGCAGCTCAGCTTGAAGAGGCTGGTGTCGATGAAGTTAAAGTACGTTCAGTAATCGCATGTGAATCTACATTCGGTGTATGTGCTCGTTGTTATGGTCGTGACCTTGCACGTGGTCACTTGGTGAACCCAGGTGAGTCAGTAGGTGTAATGGCTGCGCAATCAATTGGTGAGCCAGGTACACAGTTAACGATGCGTACGTTCCACGTAGGTGGTGCTGCGAGCCGAACTTCTGCTGCAAACAGTGTTCAAGTACGTAACAAAGGTACTGTACGTTTCCACAACGTGAAAACTGTACAACACGCGAAAGGTCACTTGGTTTCAGTTTCACGTTCAGGTGAAATTGGTATTGCCGATGAGTTAGGTCGTGAGCGTGAGCGTTATAAACTTCCTTACGGTGCAAGCATCTTGTTGAAAGATGGTGAAGTCGTTGAGGCAGGTGGTATCGTTGCAACTTGGGATCCGCATACACATCCATTAGTAACAGAAGTTGCTGGTAAAGCACGTTTCAGCCAAATCGCTGATGGTGTAACTGCAACATCGAAAACTGATGATGCAACTGGTATGACAACTGTTGAAATCTTGCCTGTAACAGCACGTCCTGCTTCTGGTAAAGATTTACGTCCAGCAATCGTATTGGATACGGCTGATGGTGGCGAACAGTTCTACTTCTTGCCACAAAACACAATTGTTACCGTTCGTGATGGCGAAACAATTGGTGTGGGTGACGTTATTGGTCGTGTACCACAAGAATCTTCACGTACTCGTGATATTACCGGTGGTCTTCCACGTGTTGCTGACTTGTTCGAAGCACGTAAGCCGAAAGAACATGCGATCTTGGCAGAAGTGTCTGGTATCGTAAGCTTTGGTAAAGAGACTAAAGGTAAGAACCGTTTAGTAATTACTCCAGATGACGGTTCTGAAATTTACGAAGAGTTGATTCCAAAATGGCGTCAAATCAACGTGTTTGAAGGTGAACATGTGAACCGTGGTGAAACCATTTCTGATGGTCCACAAAACCCACATGACATCTTACGCTTGAAAGGCGAAGTTGCTTTAACTAACTACATCGTGAACGAAGTTCAAGACGTTTACCGCCTCCAAGGTGTAAAAATCAACGATAAGCACATTGAAGTTATCGTACGTCAAATGTTGCGTAAAGTTGATATCATCGATGGTGGTGATACAAGCTTCATTAAAGGCGAACAAGTGGATTACATCCGCGTTGTTCAAGAGAACCAAGCTGTCTTGGCTCAGAACAAGTTCCCTGCGAAGTTTGAACGTCAATTGATGGGTATTACGAAAGCATCGCTTTCTACTGACTCGTTCATCTCTGCTGCATCGTTCCAGGAAACAACTCGTGTGTTAACTGAAGCGGCTGTAACAGGTAAAGAAGATGATTTACGCGGCTTGAAAGAGAACGTTGTAGTGGGTCGCTTGATTCCAGCTGGTACTGGTCTTGCATACCATTTAGAACGTCGTCGTCAAGAAGCAGAAGCTGCAGAACATGAGCTTCATAATGACTTCAGCGAAGTAGACCAAGCATTTAGCCAAGCTTTAAACTCAGAACAATTCTAAGCTTAAAGTTTTATTAAAAAGACGCCTTAGGGCGTCTTTTTTGTGGAAAAAATAAGCTATTTTTACAAAAGTCTATTAAAGCACTCTTAATCTATTACTTAATGAGAAAAAACTCTCCATGAAAGCATACTATCCTAGGCACAACTGAGTAGAGGAGTAGCTTTCAATGAAAAAAATGATGATGATTGCAGGTGTGGGTCTGATGTCAACCACTCTATTTGTAGGTTGCCAAAATGCAAGTCCAGAAAGTAAACGTATTGGTTCTGCAGCTATTGGTGGCGGTGCAGGGGGTGCGGTAGGTAAACATGTAGGCGGTAATATTGGTGCAGGTTTAGGGGCAGCTCTTGGCGCAGGCGTTGCAGCAAATGCAAAAGGGTCTAACAGTAAAACTGTACGTAACAGTGCAATTGGTGCCGGTGTTGGTGCAATCTTAGGTGGTGCAGTGATTGGTGGTGATGCTGGTGCTGCTGCAGGTGGTGCACTTGGTGGTAGTGCGGGCGCGGCCTATGAAGAGAAAAAAGGGAAATACTAAAAGTACCTTTAAATATATTTAAACTAGAAGCTCTTTGTAAAATAAGAGCTTCTATTTTCTTTGCTTATTAGATTGAAATTTAAATAATAACTAGACCTAGAATGCTTTTACAAAATATCAATCTATTGCCACAGTGCGATAACATAAACTGATCAAATTCCTCATAAAAGAAGATTATGCTTTGATTAGAGCACAATGGAGTGAGTATGGTCATGAAAAAAACAATTGGTTTAATTTCTACTTTAATGTTATCTGCATTCATGTTCACTGGTTGTCAGAATATGAGTCCATCTGATCAGCGTATTGGTGCAGCAGCATTAGGCGGTGCTGTTGGAGGTGGTGTCGGTAACCATGTTGGTGGCGGTCTAGGTGCTGGTGTAGGTGCAGCAGCTGGTGCGGGTGTAGGTGCGAATGCTAAGGGTAGTAATAAGAGTTCCACAACAAGTAGTGCTATCGGTGCCGGTATTGGATCTGTAGTAGGGAAAGCCATTTTTGGTGGTGACACAGGCGCTGCGATTGGTGGTGCACTTGGTGGCGGAGCTGGTGCTGCGATTGAAGAAAAGCGTTAGAATTTACTAAAATAAAAATAAGTGCCTTTAGGCACTTATTTTTATGGGTATAAGGCTTTTGCCTTTTTTCTACGGATGTATAGCGTCTTTTGCACTTCAGCAATTCTCACACCTGATTCATCAAAAATATTTAAATGATATGTTCTAAGCACTGGAGCATAGTTCTCGGCAAGTTCTCGAATCTGTTCAATTTCTGCTAAGTCAACTCGAATGTCAGCATAAACAGTGCTTCGCCCAGGCGATAAAAAATTAATCTCAGCCGCTTTATCCCAAACTATATATTTTGATCCAAGGTGATGCATAAGAATCAGCATATAAAATGGATCAACCATAGAATAAAGACTTCCTCCAAAATGAGTACCTACCAGATTTTGGTTTTTCCAGGTCAGTGGCATTTTTACGCGAACATGACAGAGCTCTAAATTCATGATTTCAATATGAATCCCTGCACCGCGGTAGGGAGGATAATAATTAAATAAGAATTTAGAAATTGAGGGAATGTTCTGAAGTTTTTTTAAAATAGCCATAATAGTCAATTTTTTTTATTGCAACACTGGTCATACTAGATAAGTATCATCTTTTTTATATTGATGGCAATGCTTTATCCGATTAACGACATGATCGATTGAAAAACAAAATAGGAAATGATTATGCAGCCAAAGATTTATACAGTAACAACAAGTGATCAACAAACTCTATGCGCTAAGGCTTGGGGTGATGAGAAAAATACTCCATTAGTTTTAGTACATGGTTATCCAGATAATCAGGAAGTATGGGAATCAGTCATTGAGCATTTGATCAAAGATTTTTATATTGTTACTTATGATGTCCGTGGAGCGGGTTTGTCATCTATTCCTAAACGAATACGAGATTATCGTTTAGAACGTTTATCTTTAGACTTACAAGAAGTCGTCGATGAAGTACTCCCAAATCGACAGTTCCATATGGCTGCCCATGATTGGGGATCAATTCAGTCTTGGGAGTCTGCAACTGAACCTAAATTTAAAGGCCGTTTACTCTCTTATACAACCATTTCTGGTCCTTGTTTAGATCATGCTTCGCTCTTTTTAAGAGATAAATTTAAAACGACGCCTGCAAAAATCTTAAAAATACTAACAAAATCATGGTATATCGGTGCTTTCCATTTACCATTAATTGCTCCGACGGTCTGGTCTCTTTTTACTCCAGAAAAATGGGGCAAAATATTAAAAGACTTAGAGAGAAAAGATAATTTACCGTTAAATAGTAATATTTCTGCTGATGGTAAATACGGGATTAATTTATATCGTGCGAATTTTATTCCTCGCTTAACAGCTCCTCGCCAGCGTTATGCACAGTGTCCAGTCAAAGCAATAATTTTAAAATACGATACTTTTGTGAGTCCTGAATATATTACGGAAGCAATGCCAAAATGGGTTGAAAACTTTGAGTATGTTGAGCTTGAAGCAAACCATTGGGCGATTCTGAGTCAGGCTGAAAAAGTGGCAGGACATATTCGTCAGTTCATCGAATCACAAAGTTAGTAAGTGACTGTTTAATTTACAAAACTGATAATTTGGCGATATTTTCGGCTTCGTAGATGTGAATCTGATAGAATATCGCCTTTTGTTTTGTTCTGAATTTGTTCATGAATGCTGTTGTTGTGGCGATTGCTGTGATGTTTTTACTATCACTAGCACGCGTTTCTGTCGTATTGACATTAGTGGTCTCTGCCATTGTTGGTGGTCTTGTCGCGGGTTTAAGTCTTTCTCAAACAGTTGAAGCTTTTAATGCTGGTCTTGGTGATGGAGCCGAAGTTGCTCTCGCTTATGCTGTATTAGGTGCATTTGCACTCGCTCTCTCTAAATCGGGTTTACCCGACCTGCTTGCTCATAAACTTATTGGTCTGTTGGGAATGGAAGCAGGGAAAAGCCGTGAAACCAAAGTAAAATATTTACTCTTAGGTATTTTACTTATTGCTGCCATTTTCTCTCAAAACCTCATACCGGTTCATATCGCATTTATTCCTGTACTGGTGCCGCCATTATTACGAGTCATGAATCATTTAAAACTAGACCGCCGCGCAGCAGCTTGTGTCCTGACTTTAGGTTTAGTTGGTACTTATATTTTTCTACCCGTTGGCTTTGGTGCGATTTTCCTTGAACAAATTTTGATGGGGAATATCAACAAAATCGGTGCTGCTTATGGCTTGCATGTAGAACGTGGGATGATGCCAATTGGCATGGCTATTCCAGTTTTAGGTATGGTTTTAGGTACTTTAGTTGCAGTATTTATTAGTTACCGTAAGCCAAGAATTTATGTGGACCGTGCCATTACCCCTGTAGCTACCATTGATTTAGACAAACCTCTGCGTGCAACAGCGCAAGATGAAACAATAGATCTAAAAGCAGATGCAGAAGAACTTAAACACGAAGCAGAGCAAGGCCCTGTAATTGCGAAAAAAACAATTTTTATGGCTTTGCTCGCGATTGGTCTTACCTTAGTTGCACAGCTTTATTCCGGCTCAATGATTTTGGGTGGTTTAGTAGGCTTTGCGGTTCTGTCTACAGCCGGCATTTTTAAATGGCAAGATGCAGATGATGTCTTTGTACAAGGCATGCGAATGATGGCTCTAGTAGGCTTTATTATGATCTCTGCCGCCGGTTTCGCTTCAGTCATGACGCATACAGGAGATATCAATCAACTGGTTAAAGGGGTGGTTGAAATCATTGGTGATAATCGTGCGCTCGCGGCTTTCTTAATGCTGAGTATTGGTTTATTTGTCACGATTGGTATTGGTTCATCTTTTTCAAGTGTGCCTGTTTTAGCAGTTATTTATGTACCTTTATGTGTACAGTTTGGTTTCTCGCCATTAGCGACAATTGCATTGATTGGTACAGCGGCGGCTTTAGGTGATGCTGGATCTCCAGCTTCCGATTCTACCTTAGGACCAACAGCGGGTTTAGGGGTCGATGGACAACATGACCATATTTGGGATACCGTCATTCCAACATTTATCCACTTTAATATTCCATTGTTAGTTTTTGGTTGGATTGCAGCCATGGTTTTATAAGTTTTTTATAATATATTAAATTAAAACCTTCTTAATAATTATCTTAAGATAAGTATTAAGAAGGTTTTTTTATGCTCTAAATAAAATATGTATTTAAAATAAATTATATTAAAATACTCGGAATTTAAAGTATATTAAAAAGGTTGGTTATATAAAATAATTCTGATTAATTAAGTTGGGATAAAAACCAATTAAAATGGTTGGTTAATATATATTTTTATTTAAAACAGTTATTTAAAAATAAATATAAAAATAATTATATAATGGGTGTTGCATCAATTTAAAATAAATGTTTATTATAAATATAAATAAGGTTGGAGATATTAACGTGTTCAAAAAAGCTTTGATTATTGCATTAATGGGGATGTCTTCATTTACTTTTGCTGGTAATTGGCAAGTAAAATTTGGGGGTAGTGTTATTGCTCCATCTGACGATACAACAACTGCTTTAGGTGTAGTAAAAGCTGATCATGAATATGCATTTACACCATCAGTTGAATACTTTTTTGGTGAATCACCTTTTTCGGCAGAATTATTATTAGCAGCGCCGGTTAATCATGATGTTTTATTAGATGGTAAAAATGTAGCACGTATTAAACAATTACCTCCGACAATTACCGCAAAATATCATTTTAAAAACTCAACTCGTTTCACACCGTATATTGGTATCGGGGCGACAGCATTTATTCCTTGGGATGAACAAGGTGTTGCTGACAAAGTAAAAGAAGATTTTGGTGTAGCTGGACAAGTTGGTTTTAACTTCCAACCTGCTGATGCGAAAAATTGGGGGGTATTTGTAGATGTTCGCTATGCGGATATTAGCCCAGAAGTTACTTTAACAAATGGTGCTAAATTTGATTTGGATATTAATCCGTTTGTTTACACTTTAGGTTATAGCTATAAATTTTAAGCATAATAATAAATAGAAAAAATATAATAACAAACCTAGACTCAGGCACCTCACATAGATTTTATGTGAGGTTTTTTATTTTATTGCTCTCACTAAAAAAAAGCATAAAACAGACAGTTTTATACATATTCTTTTGATCTTTATTTTTAAACTATTTTTTATATATCTTTAAAGGAATAACATCATGAATAGAAAATTTGCCATAGGTCTAGCACTTTTTAGTGGCATCACTCTTGCTCATAATGCACAGGCCGCTAGTTTTTCCTGTGAGGCTGCAAAAACTAAGACTGAGCTGAGTATTTGCAAAAATCGTTCTTTAAATGATGCTGATGTCAAAATGGCAACAACATATCAAATTGTTTTACATGCATTGCCAATGGGTGGCCGTGATAATCAAAAAGATACACAGCAGCAGTGGTTAAAAAAAAGAAATGCTTGTGCAGCTAATGTAAGTTGTATTTCTAAAGCTTATCAGCAGAGACAACAACAATTGGACTCTATCTTGCAAGATAGGGTACTAAGTCATGGTCCGTTTTAGTTAAAGAAAAATTTTTTAATATTCAGGATTGAAAAATTGTAGAAGTACTCCATTCATAAAGCATTCGAGAACAAACAAACTTCAAAATTTAAGGAGTGATTTATGAGTGAACAAGCATCACAAAATTATAGTTTCCAAGCAGAAGTAGCCCAGCTTTTACATTTAGTGACGCATTCTCTCTATTCGAACCCTGAAATTTTCTTACGTGAACTTATCTCTAATGCATCTGATGCATGTGATAAGTTGCGTTTTGAAGGAATTAATCATCCTGAATATTATGAAAATGATCCGGACTTACATGTACGCATCAGCTTAAACAAAGAAGATAAAACTTTAACGATTTCTGATAACGGTATTGGATTAAGCCAACAAGAAGCAATTGATAACTTGGGTACTATTGCAAAATCAGGCACTAAAGACTTCATGTCAAAATTAACGGGCGACCAGAAAGCGGATGCTCAATTGATTGGTCAGTTTGGTGTTGGTTTCTACTCAGGTTTTATTGTTGCCGATAAAATTACAGTTGAATCACGCCGCGCAGGTCTCGATGCTTCTGAAGGGGTGCGTTGGATCAGCGGTGGCACAGGTGAGTTTGAAGTTCAGCAAATTGTTAAAGCTTCACGCGGTACTGACATTATTCTTCACTTGCGCGATGATGCGCTTGATTATTTAGAGTCTTATAAAGTTAAGCAAATCGTTAATAAATACTCTGACCACATTAGCTTGCCAATTGAAATGCAAAAAGAAGTTTGGCAGGAAGAGGAGGTTGCTGAAGGTGAAGAGCCTAAAGGCGGCCAAATGGTCAAGACTGATGAATGGGAAGCGATTAACTCTGCAAGTGCTTTATGGACACGCAACAAGAGTGAAGTGACTGAAGAGCAATATGTTGAGTTCTATAAAAACTTAACTCATGACTTCGAAGCACCACTGGCTTGGGCACATAACCGTGTTGAAGGTAGCACCGAATATACCCAATTACTTTATATTCCAAGTAAAGCACCACATGACATTTTTACACGTGAAGCAAAAGCGGGAATTAAGCTGTATGTAAAACGTGTTTTCATTATGGATGATGCGGATAATTTAATTCCAAACTATTTACGCTTTGTTCAAGGTGTCGTGGACAGCGCCGATTTACCGCTTAATGTGAGCCGTGAGTTGTTGCAAGAAAGTCGTGATGTTAAAACAATTCGTGAAGGTAACGCACGCCGTGTACTCACTTTGCTTGATGGTTTGGCTAAATCAGAAGATGAAAAAGACCAAGAAAAATTCAAGACCTTCTACACTGAGTTTGGCTCAGTACTGAAAGAAGGCTTGGGCGAAGACTTTGGTAACCGTGAACGTATTTTAAAATTATTACGTTATGCAACTTCAACAAATGATGAAGTGGTAACTTCTTTTGCAGACTATAAAGCGCGCATGAAAGAAGGCCAAAAAGCCATTTATTATGTTACTGCTGACAGCTTAGCTGCTGCTAAAAACTCTCCACAGTTGGAGTTGTTTAAGAAAAAAGGCATTGAAGTATTGTTAATGGCAGAGCGTGTTGATGAGTGGGCAATGAACTTTGTTCATGAGTTTGACGGTACGCCATTAAAGAATGTATCTAAAGGCGCTGTTGATTTAGGTGACTTGCAAGATGCAGAAGAGAAAAAGGCATTAGAGCAAGCGTCTGAACAGTTTAAACCTGTTGTTGAGAAATTAAGTGACTCATTGAAGGCTAAAACTAAAGAAGTCCGTGTAACGACCCGTTTAGTAGATTCTCCTGCGTGTTTAGTAACAAGTGAAGGTGAGTTGTCTCCTCAACTTATTCGTATGCTCAAACAAGCAGGGCAAGCTGTACCTGAAATCAAGCCAATTTTAGAAATTAACCCTGAGCATCCTTTAGTGAAAAAACTTGAAGGTTCAGAACAGTTTGATGACTTGGCAAACGTGATTTTTGATCAGGCTGTGATTGCAGAAGGTGGTTTACCAGAAGACCCTGCAGCTTATGTGAAGCGTATTAATAGCTTATTGTTGAAATAATATTTGATGTAAAAAAAGCCTCTGAACTGTCAGAGGCTTTTTTTGTGGATAAAGAAAGAGTTATCCACAATTTGATGATTTTTGGCTAAAAATTAGCTTCTAAATTCATTTGGACACTAAGCTGATGTTTCGGGTCATCATCAATATGATTAAAAAAATTAAGATCATTTTGCATAAAAATCCAATCTCGCCATACGGGCTGGCGCCATGAAATATAAGGTCCCCAACTATTTACCCGCATGTCATTTTTAGTATATACACCGCCACTATAAATGCCGTAAGTCAGGCTATTATCTTTTACGAACTCAAATTGCTGAAAAGTCCAATTGCCCCAGTTGTATTCTTCATTTTCACTCTTATTCACATTAAATTTGTTAGCGAACAGGGTGTTGTCTTGCATCTTTTGCGTTAAGTTTAGCGTGGTTTCAGTATAGTTTCGGCTGGTTGAGCCATAGCGAAAGACTTGTTCGGTATCTATGCTAATGTTATGTCTTAAATTCCATTTTTTCTTGGCAAGAAATTGTACATAAACATCACTTTCTGAATTTGAGCCTAAATCAAGATTATTTTCGAAAGGCATCCATGTTGAAATCGTATCCCAGCTTGCAGTAATTGGGTTGCTGATTGAAATATGGGGTGTTGAAGCTTTCTTCTTTTTCTTACCCAAGGTTTTATAAGGTTGTTTGTGCTGGGTTGCACGGTTCCACAGCGTATCATTTCCAAACACGGCCATCAGGTCCTGAATGAGTGCTGCATCTGAATCATTATTATTTTCTACTTCACATGGTGAATTTGAAAAAGTTAGAGAATGACTTTTGCTTTTTATGAATAGGCTCGACGGATGTAGGGAGCGTCTCGTGGAGCGTTGATGCTTTAAGGGCGTAGAGAAAAGCTGTGTATGAGGGATTAAAACCAACATACCTAAACTATAAATACAAAGTAGAGCTTTAGATTTATATTCAAATGACAAAGAAGAGAATTGATTCATTTTTCTGAAAATCAGGAATCAAAAGTTAGCTCAGTATTGTAAGGGAAAAAGCTTAAATTTTTATTTAAAAGTATTTTATTATTCATCACCTTGGAGATAACCTCCAAGGTGATCTTGCTCAATTAGAAAAGTGCTTCTAAACGTAAGAATGTGCTGACAAAATGGTTACGGTCTTCTCGGTGGTCATTAAAGTAGTTGACGTCACCTTGTACAAAGAACCACTCACGTAAGAGCGGCTGACGCCATGATACAAATGGTCCCCAACTGTTTAAGCGTAAATCGTTGTCGTTGTAATAGCCACCTGTGTAAATACCATAGTTAAAACGGTTATTTGCAAAGAAACTATGTTCACGGAAAACTCGGTTTTCCCATGTTAAATCATCATCTTGATCGTCAGCATAAGTTAGGCTGAACTGATTTGATAAGATGGGTTGATTTGGACGAGCATGGGTGAGTTCCAAATTAGTACGTAAATAATTTTCACTATGAATGCCATAGCGATAAATTTCTTCAGCATAAAACTTAAAGTCATTACGGAGTTGCCAATCTCTTGATGCTTTTAAGCGAACATACACGTCATCTCCAGAACGGATACCTAAGTCGGCATCTGTTTCAAACGGCAGTTTTTTAGAGAAATTTGACCAACGTAATGCGATTGAGCTGTTATCATCTCGTGTTCGTTTAGTATCAAGTTTCTTATTTGAATCTTGATTTGGGTTCTGGTTAATATTGGCTGGACTATTATTAAATTCGTTATCTAAAGAGTCATCACCAAATACTACGCTTAAGCGTTTTTCTAGCGTCGGAAGTTTAATTTTACCGCGTATTCTTGGCTTAATTTCAAAGTTATCATATTCGTTCCAATAGTTATCAATCATGACTCGAATGGTGGCCGAAGCAGGCTTTTGAGGATCGACTTCACCAAACCAGTTATCAATTTTTTCCGAAGTGTGATCGGCCCAATTTCGAATTTTCTTTTGCTTACGGTCAAACCAGGTCTGGTCTTCGGTCTGCTCGGTAGGTGGCACAATTGGTTCGTTGGACTGCTCCGGAAAAATCGTTGGAGTGGCATCAATCCACCTTGGAATTTGATCTAAAAGATTTTCATCTTTATTTTCTTCGGTTTGTACTCCAGATGACGAACCATTGACTTGTTGAGTTGAAGAAGAATTTACTTCTGCATGAGCCATGCATATAGAACCAAATCCCAATGTTACAAGTGCAAAAAGCTGCCGATACGTAATAACGTGAAATGTTTTCATATCTATCTTTATGTTTTGTTGTTATTGCCACTTTTGTTGATTTTTCTAATAAAATCAAGAGGACGACACAAAAGTTAAGTAAATTTAACTTTTCTTACATATTTGAAATAACTTAAAAAGTTTAAGCTATTAGCGAGAATTTTTAAGCAAAAAAAATCCCCCAAACTAGGGGGATTTTAGATCAAGGAAACTTCAAATTCCGATCATTAAACACATAAAAAACAGAACATTACAGCGCGAATATTCTAAGTGGCAATCATAAACGCATTTTAAGCAATTGAATAGTTCTTTTTTTAGAACGCTCTATTGCTAAAACGATGATAAAACATACGATTTGTTCACACTTTGCAATTAAGACTGTTTATTTTGTGGAATATCACATGTTTCATCATTACAAACAGCAGCATCATCTTGCTCGATTTCTTCAGCATTTGCCTTGAGCTGTGCTTGTTCTAAGACTTGTAAAAACACTTCACGAGGTTGTGCGCCTGCAAGCGCAATTCTTTGATCAAATACAAAGAATGGTACGCCTGTTACATTAAGTTGCTCATGCGCAATCTTTTCGTCATGACGAACAAAGTCAGCCAATTCATTTGTATCGAGTACATATTCAACTTCGGCATTATCTAAGCCAATACGAGAAGCGATTTCTTCTACGACTTCGCGTTCGCCAATAGCTAAACCTTCAGTCATATAAGCGTGAAAAAAGGCTTCTTTTGCTTCGTTACCTAAGCCTTTACTTTGAGCTAGGTGAATAATACGGTGAGCGTTAAAGCTATTGCCTGAGTTGGCTTTTTGCCATTGGAAGTCGATCCCTTCAGAGGCAGCCATGGCCGCAATGTTGCGCTCCATTTCTTCCATCTCTTCATAGGTACGACCATATTTTTTCGCTAAACGCTCAGTATTTGAAGTGTCGTGGGTCGCTGGCGCATTCGGATCTAACTCGAAACTATGCCAATGAATATCAAGTTCAATGCCAGCTTCAGCCGCGACATGCTCAAGGCGTTTTTTGCCGATGTAACAGAAAGGACAAACTACATCAGACCAGACATCAACACGCATGGGAGAATCTCATAAATTTTAATTACTCATCATAATAGGGATGATGTACAAGGATTTAAAGCATTGAATAGCGAATAGAGTGTTGCGTATTGTGAAATAAATGACATATAAAGAAGTAAGAGCTCTATTTCATAACTATAAAGAGCAAAACTATAAGAATGGAAATAGGAGGTGTGTATGCGCCGAATTTTGATTGCGATTGCAGGTTTGGTGGTAATTGCAGGTATTGTCTTTTTTTCCTATCAACATATTAAACAGCAACAAGCTAAAGACAGTAGCCAAATGTTCGATGTGGTGATGAATGAAAAAATGAGTGAACTTTATGAACAGGCTCAAGATTGGTCTAAACCTGTACAACTCGATATTCATGATAAACGGCTCGCAGGGCACTATAAGCAAGTCTCAGAATTTCTTTTAAGTTATTGGGTTCAAAATGTAAATGCGCGTAATGAATACTTAAGAGAATTAAAGGCTGCAAAATGGGATACTTTTTTAAATGTTGACCGTTTGGATATTGATAAAAAGCAAAAATATGCTGAAACAGAAAAGATGTTAGCTGACGTTCGAAAAGCTTCAGATAAATACCAATCTGAATATGAAAAAATTCATAAAATCTTTCTCGCTAAAATACAGGAATTATCTGTTGATGCAGATACCAGACAACTTCTTGAAATGAAATTGGGAACTCAGCAAAAAGCTGATCAAGACCATACGATTTTTATGATTGAGCTGCAAATTTTAGATGACGCAGAGCAAATGTTTAAACTTCTAAAAAACTATTCGTGGCAAAAGAAAGACCATATGATTCTTTTTCATGAAAATGCTCAAGTTAAAAAATTTAACGAGCTTTATCAACATGTCTTAAAGCTTAATGCAAAAATAGAAAGTATTAAGAAAAAGAACGTGGCTGCTTTAGAAAATGAGTTAGAAGAATAATTACAGCATGAGCATCAATCATGATGTATTGGTGCTCTCAGCTTTGCCTTTTATCAAGAAAGATTGTAATAAACTTTGAGAAGTTTGTAGTTTGTTTAACTGCTCCGATACATGCATCAGCTCTGTTTGTAGCTTTTCTTGAACAATAAGGCAAAGCGTAAATACCCTTTCATCTAAATCAAAACATGGTAATAACACCTGAATGTCTTTTAGTGTCATACCCGCATCATTTAATATTTTAATTTTCTTAATATTTTCAATATCTTTTTGCGTATAACTTCGATAGTTATTACTTGCTCGATGCGGTTGTATTAGCCCTAAACTTTCATAATAACGCAGCATACGCGGACTAACTTTAGTAAGCTCAGCGACTTTAGCTAGGTTCATAAAATAGGCTTGACCTTAACAGTGGTGTCATAGTTTAGCATGTTTTTATCTTTCAAAATGGTACTTGTTCAATGATCAGAAAACTCATTTTATTGGTGTTATTTGGATTAATGTTATTTGCTGCAAATACCAAAACACTGGAACATCAGGAGAAGAACATGCGTCAAATATTTGTACTTCACGGTTATTCGGCTTCTATACATGATCACTGGTTCTTGGACCTAAAACATCAAATAGAAGATGAACATACGGCTGTTACTTTAATACCATTTCCAGATTCTGAGCATCCCAATGTAGATGCTTGGCAGAAGGTTTTAGATGAACAGATACCAGTGGTTAATGAAAATACTTATTTTGTGGCACATAGTTTGGGTGTCATTACCTTACTGCACTTTTTGCAAAGACATGATTATAAAAATATTGGAGGAATGATTTTAGTATCCGGATTCTCTGGACCAATTGCAGATTCTTCCCCTCTCACAGCTTATATAACACAGAGCAAAGTCGACACCAATTATTTTAAGAGCATAAAGAAAAAGTTGGTGTATTTATCTGATAATGATGATTTGGTTCCACCACACTTAACGATTCAATTGGCTAAGGATATTGATGCGCCGTACATTACTGTTCCTAATGGCGGGCACTTTTTAGGTCGGGAAGGTTATACGGCATTTCCTCAATTGGTCGACTCTTTAAAAGAAATGTTAGAGAACAAATAAAATCTATAAGATAAATCTCACCCTATAAATGGTTATAACTCATTTATAGGGTGGTTTTTCTATTCAGCTTTTTATTAAGAAAGTCCCTTACTATTACATTAAAAATTTTAATTATATTTACCGTTTATCTGAGCCTTACTGAATCACAAAGCAGTTTGTTGTAGCCTATTTATAGAGACCTTTATTTGAATCTTCATCTTTTGATTGAAACAGGATGACTGATTTTTTGGAGCTAGTTATGAACTTTCTAAAACAATCAGCTTTAATCGCTGCATTTGCTTTTATGGGTTTACCAACTGTTCAGGCAGAAGAAGTAACGACTTTACCCACTATTCGCGTTATGGCTGAATCTGAGCTACGTGATGAGGTGGGCTTTGTGCCGTTTCAAGAAGATAAGAAGGTACGCCAAGCACTACAACACCATGAATATAAAATACATAACGATATACAGAATGCTTTAGTCCCAGAAGGGATGACGACCATAGATTATCAGCCCGTTATGGCGCAGCCTGATCTCTCACAACTTTCTCCATTTTTACGAGAATATATTCTAGCGGTAGCGGGCGGGATTCAGTCTTCTGACCCAACCAATGGTCTTTTTGAAATGTTAAAGCCGTTGAACATTAACCGAAGTAATGTCGATGCTTATCGTGAAGGTACGATGAAAGTAAATTTAGATGATATTTTGAAATTACAGCAACAAATCCAAGATGGTTTAAAAGGCCGGTAAAATAAAAATCCCCGCATTGAGCGGGGATTTTTTATCTTGGTGTTAATTAAACACGTTCGATAATCGTTGCGATACCTTGACCAAGGCCGATACACATGGTCGCAAGACCGATTTGAGTATCTTGTTGTTCCATTACGTTTAACAACGTAGTGGTGATACGAGCACCTGAACAGCCTAGTGGGTGACCAAGAGCGATTGCACCACCATTTAAGTTCACGATGTCTTGTTTGTCATACAGACCTAAGCCTTTAAGAACAGACAAGCCTTGTGCAGCAAATGCTTCATTTAACTCAACAGTCTGGATATCAGCAATTGATAAGCCAGCACGCTTAAGCGCTTTTTGAGTCGCTGGAACTGGACCGTAACCCATGATTGCTGCGTCACAGCCTGCTACTGCCATAGAGCGAATTACAGCACGTGGTTTTAAACCTAATGCTTGTGCACGTTCAGCAGACATAAGCAACATTGCAGAAGCACCGTCAGAAAGAGCAGAAGAAGTTGCTGCTGTTACTGAACCACCTTTAGGGTCAAATACAGGTTTTAATGCTTTGAATGCTTCAAGGTTTGCATCTGGACGAATCACTTCGTCGATGTCACAAAGGATTTTGAAACCATTTGCATCGTGGCCTTCAACACCAACGATTTCATTTTTGAAACGACCTTCCTGAGTTGCAGCCCAAGCACGGCGGTGAGATTCGACACCGAACGCATCTTGTTCTTCACGAGTAATGCCGTTCATACGACCTAACATTTCAGCAGTTAAGCCCATCATATTAGATGCTTTTGCATAGTGTTTAGATGCTTCTGGGTTAAGGTCGATGCCGTGCATCATACCTACATGGCCCATGTGCTCTACACCACCAATAATGAAGATGTCACCTTGGTTAGTCGCAATTTGTGCTGCGGCAGTGTGGATTGCCTGCATAGACGAACCACAAAGACGGTTCACTGTTTGACCAGCAACAGTTTTAGGCAAGTCAGCCAATAAACCGATGTTACGGCCAATGTTCATACCTTGTTCTAGAGTCTGGTTTACACAGCCCCAGATCAGGTCTTCAACTTCGTTTACATCAAACTGGTTACGGGCAACGAGCGCACGTACAAGTTCAGCAGATAAACTGTCGGCACGTACATTACGGAACATACCGTTTTTAGATTTGCCCATGGCAGAACGAACGCCATCAACAATCACAACGTCACGTGGATTTAAAGTAGCCATTCACGTCGCTCCTTAACCGTAGAATTTTTTATTGTTAGCAGCCATGTCGCGCAACATTTGCGGCGCTTCATAAGCCTTACCTAAGTGTGCATATTTATCGCAAAGTGCAACGTATTCAGCAACACCAGTTTGGTCGATGTAACGGCATGGACCACCACGGAATGGAGGGAAACCTACACCCATAATCATTGCCATGTCTGCTTCAGATGCAGTTGCTACAATCTTGTCTTCCAAGCAACGAACTGTTTCGTTACAGAAAGCAAGCATCATACGGTCAATGATTTCTTGGTTATCAAATTCGCGTTTTTCGCCAGTTACGAACGGAGCAATCACTTCATACGCTGTTGGATCAACAGTTTTTGCTTTCTTGCCTTTCTTGTCGAGTTCGTATTTGTAGAAACCTACGTCATTCTTTTGACCAAGACGCTTCGCTTCATACATTGCTTGGATTGCGCCTTTGTAGTCTGGCTTCATACGGTCAGGGAAACCTTCAGCCATTACTTCTGCACCATGCACACCTGTATCAATACCTACAACATCGATCAGGTAAGCAGGACCCATTGGCCAACCAAACTTAGACATTACATTGTCGATTTGTTGGAAATCTGCGCCGTCTTTTACAAGAAGGTCAAATGCGCCGAAGTAAGGGAACAATACACGGTTAACCAAGAACCCTGGGCAGTCGTTTACAACAATTGGTGTTTTACCCATTTTTTGAGCAAGAACGACTGTCGTTGCAATTGCTTCTTCAGAAGTCTTTTCACCACGAATAACTTCTACAAGCGGCATCATGTGAACTGGGTTGAAGAAGTGCATACCAACGAAGTTTTCAGGACGTTGTAATGCTTTTGCCAAACGTGTAATTGAAATTGTAGAAGTATTAGAAGCAATGATCGTGTTTTCACGAACATTTTTCTCAGTTTCTGCAAGTACGATTTCTTTAACTTTTGGATTTTCAGTTACCGCTTCGATCACGATGTCGACTTCTTTAAACTCTTCGTAGCTTAAAGTAGGACGAATACGTGCAAGCGTTTCACCCATTTGTGCAGGCTTCATTTTCTTGCGTTCAACTTGCTTAGTTAACAAGTTGTTAGCTTCTGACATACCTAATGCAAGTTGTGGGTTACCAATATCTTTCATGATAATTGGAGTGCCTTTGCTTGCTGCTTGGTAAGCAATACCACCACCCATAATACCAGCGCCAAGTACAGCTGCTTGGTTTACAGGGTGAGCACCTTTTTCATGTTGTTTAGATGCCTTTTTCACAACTTGGTCATTGATGAATAGACCAATCAATGCGCCAGCTTGTGGAGTAATTGCTGCTTTAGCAAAGCCTTCAGCCTCAGCTTTTAATGCTTCATCACGTGCAAGGCTTGCACCAGCTTGTAATGAATCAAGTAATAGTTTTGGAGCAGGGTATTGAGCAGGATTTGCTTTAGCAAGTACTGCACCTTTTGCTGTGTTGAACGCCATCATTTGTTCAAGCGGGTTCAATTTTACAGCTTCAAGTTTCTCTTGACGTTTTGCTTTCCAGTTTAAACGACCAGAAATTGCTTGTTTAACCAAGTCAGTTGCAGCATCAAGTAATTTGTCAGCAGCTACAACAGCATCTACAGCACCATCTTTAAGCGCAGCAGCTGGTTTTTTAGGAGCAGCCATTGCCATCCATTCAACCGCGTTATCGATACCAATAAGACGGCTTAAACGAACACTACCACCGAAACCAGGGTAAATACCGAGTTTGATTTCTGGTAAACCGACTTGTGCAGCTTCTGACATCACGCGATAGTCACAAACTAAACACATTTCAAAACCACCACCCAAAGCCATGCCGTTAATAGCAGCAACTTTTGGAAGGTCTAAATCTTCAAAGCTATTGAAGATTTCGTGAACAGGCATAAGCCAGTCAACAATCGCTTTTTCGCCTTGTGCGAAGTTTTCACCAAACTCGGTAATATCTGCACCTACAATAAATGTAGATTTACCAGAAGTTACGACTAAGCCTTTAATATCGTTATTAGCTTTTACAGCCGCGATAGCAGCTTTGAAATCTTCAATTGTTGCACGGTTAAATTTATTGACCGACTCACCTTGTAAGTCAAAGCGGAATTCTGCAATTCCGTCCGCAAGCATTTGGACGGTAATGGCATTGCCAGCGTGGATCATGCCTGATCTCCTTAGTTTTGGAGGATTTCTAAGTTGATGTTATGAAGCGTGTGTACAGCTCCGGTACACATTTATGCTTCGCTAATCTTACGATAACTATATCTAAAAAGAACCCGACAAGTTGTATCAAGCCGTGACGCAAGGGTCATCTTATTTTTTGTTGAATTCATACCAATTAAATGCATAAAGAAAATCATAGAGATAGCTATTGGTTAGAGGTTTTTGTTTTAATTTAAGTTTTTATTTATAAAAAGTATAAATTTTTAATTTTTTATATAAAAAATAAGAATTTTATCCTATTCACTTCTTGTCAAAAAGGTCAATTGTTCTGGTGTGATGTCTAAAAAAATCGACTACAAAGTCACAATTTTCTAATGAATGATCACCACAACAAATTAAGCGCTTTTTTTATATTCAGACCCCTTAATTTTCCGAAATACACTGTTTAATTTTTTACATTCGCTTTTTATAAGTCAATTTTGTTAAAATTTGCGCCAATTAAATAAACTTCCGGTTGCTATTACCTTAGAAAATTAAGGTAAGGTTGCCCTAAACTTTGAAAGAGTAGCAATATGATTAAGTGGATCATATTAGCGATTTTTGTGATATCTGCATTGTATATCCAACATCGCGGCAAAGTGCGTCACTCGTTTTATCGTCAATTTTTTGACCATTCAACCTTGCTCGCACCGATTAACTTTTTAATGTACATCTTTTCAAAGGTACCGAATCAACCCTATATCGACACTCAACACTTTAAAGATTTAAAAGTGTTAGATGAAAATTGGGAAATGATTCGAGATGAAGCGAAAGCTTTATATGAACAAGGTGGGATTAAAGCATCAAGTACCTATAACGACTTAGGTTTTAACTCGTTCTTTAAAACAGGGTGGAAACGTTTTTACCTCAAGTGGTATGAATCAAGTCATCCTTCAGCTGCTGAGCTTTGCCCAAAAACAACGGCTTTACTCAAAACATTACCAACCATTAAAGCGGCAATGTTTACAGAGCTTGCTCCTGACAGCCGTTTGGTAAAACACCGTGATCCATATGCGGGATCACTCCGTTATCATTTGGGTCTGATTACTCCAAATGATGACCGTTGTTTCATTGATGTAGATGGTGAAAGATACTCTTGGCGTGACGGTCAAAGTGTCGTGTTTGATGAAACTTATATTCACTATGCTGAAAATAAGACTGATCAAAACCGTATTATTTTCTTTGCAGACGTTGAACGTCCAATGAAAGTAAAATGGATGGAACGCTTCAACCATTGGTTTGGTCGTAACGTAATGACTGCGGCAAGCTCACCGAATGAAACAGGTGACCAAACAGGGGGGTTAAATAAAGCCTTTGGTTATGTTTATCAAATTCGTATTAAAGCTAAAGCTTTAAAAGCTAGTAATCGTAAGTTGTATTACTTCTTGAAGTGGTTCCTCATGCTTGGAATTTTCTTCCTGATTTTTGTTCGACCATACGTATTTTAATGAAAGCGCCCGAAATAAAAATTCTGCGTGATTGAACTAAGCCACACCTTCGAGTGTGGTTTTTTTTGTGGAAAGTTTCTGAGAGGCCTCTGTGCCACAACAGACTTTAATTTTTTGCGCTGATTTAAAGTAATCAACCATTGCGACACAGAGATAAAGAGCTAAGCCAACGCTTAGCCCAGACTACTTTTGTCACACCGCTGCATGGTGTTCAAAAAAGTAGGGGCAAAGTCCCGTGGGAGAACAGGACTTTGCAAACTGACATGTTCTAGGCGTTGCATCATTTTAGGGGAATAAGCTTTTTCAAGTTGCTGGTAAATACAGTCACAACTCGACTCGCTATGCCCACCTGACAAGCAAATTTTTTCAAACTCCTGCTGAGTGTGTAAATTGCAACCCGAAATGCCCAAGCTACCTAGAACTAAACTAAAAGTTAAAATAGATTTATAAGTTTTCATATTATTCTCATAATGATTTATATCTATGAGTAGAATAAAAATATAATGGGTTTAAATGGTTAAAATAAATTTTAGTTAATAATTAATCCTCCTAAAAAGCAGGAAAATAAAATGATTAAAATTTTTAAAATAAAAATAATTTATAGATATAAAAATAAGGCATAAAACCAAATTTTAAATAAATAAAATAATTAAATTAGAGAGAAAACAAGTTTGAATAATGGCATGGCCAACTCCTTAAAAAATGGAGTCCTACCACCAGATTACCGCGAATTAATTAGGGTGGTAGAACGAAAGGGGGTTAGCAGACTGGAATCTATGGGACCAGCACGCACAGGGCGTCCCCCTCCCGTCCTACCGCAAAGAAAAGGGGACGCAAGGGTCTAACGACTTATAGATTGTACTATAACCCGCCATAGATTACGGTCTGCTAAAACCGACTGGCAATGTAGGCCAGCAACGAGATAATAATAGTTAAAATTAAAAGCGTCAATTATTAAAAAGGATTTTTATTTAAAATAAATGTGATTTATTTTTATTAAATTTTTTTATTTTAAATATTATTTAGGAAAATATTTATAATATTTAAAATTTCTAATTAATCTGAAGTTTTATATAAGTGTTTGGTCGGTTGAAATGAATTTGATTGATTGGTTGTAGCTAAGTATTTTGCTTTTATAAGAGGATATCTTTGCCTCAATATTTATAGAAAGATTAAAGGGCCAGAAAGGGTATTTTTTTATAAAATAAAAACGATAAATTCATTTTGTGACTCATTTCACAGTGCTGGCAATTTGTTACAACTATTAAAAGCCAACGCATAATTTTGATTCTACAATTGCTCCGTTTTTTCGAAGACTGATTAGCGGAAGTAGGTTTCAAAATGGCTCATGCTCATCACGTAGCTCATGCACATGTTCACCATATTAAATTGAGAAAAGAAGAAAGTTCTCAGGGTGACTTAAAAACGAAAGCGATGTTAAACAAAGCTTCTGCTGAGACTAAAAAGCATGGCCGAACGACTTCTAAAAGACATAAAGTAGAAGATCAAAACATTGATCTACATAAGTTCTCAAGCAAACTTGAAAGCATGTCAGCAAAGCACAGCAAAGAGAAATGTGCCAAGAATATCCGTATTGCTCTACAAGCAGCAGGTGCAGATGTATCAAAGCATCCTGTAGCTGCATCTGACTGGGGACATACCTTAGAAAAGAACGGCTATAAGAAAATCAAACCGGCATTTAACCGTCCTCAAGAAGGGGATATCTATATTATTGAACGCACCAGTGGGCATACCTACGGACACATTGCTGGCTATACGGGTAATGGCTGGTTCTCTGATTTTCGTCAAAAAACCTATGCGGTCTATAAAGAAAAAGACGTGAAATATAGTTACTATCGCCTCGATTCTTAAGGTAGTACGACACATATTGTCGGGCTGATTCATGATGTGTTTTCAAATTTAGGTTCTGCCACAGTAAAGCACTTGAAAAGTAAGGATGAAAACATCACATTAGGTATTCAATATTAAGCCATGTATGCCAATAGTGAATCAAAACGCTCGTCCCCATATTGAAAAAATTTTAGCTAACCTGACCCAACTTCCAGGCGTTTATAAGATGCTAGGGAAAGAGGGAGAGTTGTTATATGTGGGTAAAGCTAAAAACCTAAAAAATCGGGTATCGAGTTATTTTGTCAAAACTATTGAGCATCCGAAAACTCAGGCTTTAGTTGCACGAATTTATGATATTGAAACGCTCGTTACGCGTTCAGAAACTGAAGCGCTGCTTTTAGAACAAAACTTAATTAAGCAACATCGTCCGCCTTATAACATTATGCTGCGTGACGATAAGTCATATGTCTATATCTTTGTATCGGCAGATAAACCTTATCCGCGAATCGCCAGTGGACGTGGCAAAGGTAAGCATCAAATCGGGAAGTTCTTTGGCCCGTATCCAAGCGCTTATAGTGCTCGAGATACCTTACTGGTTTTACAAAAACTTTTTAATGTGCGCCAATGTGAAAATACTTACTTCTCACAGCGCAAGCGTCCATGTTTGCAATATCAAATCAAACGTTGCTCGGCCCCATGTGTAGGCTTAGTCTCACCAGAAGATTACAAAGAAGACGTCAATAACAGTATTCGCTTCTTACAAGGTGATACCAAAGAATTAAACCAAGAACTGATTGCGAAAATGGAGCAGGCAGCGGCAGATCTTGAATTTGAAAAAGCTGTTTTTTATCGAGACCGTTTGTCTTTACTTCGCGAAGTACAAGCACAGCAAGCTGTTTTCAAAGTGAAAGGTGAGGCGGATATTTTAGCCATTGCCTATCAGGCTGGTGTGACATGTGTGCAGATTATGCATGTGCGTAATGGTCGTATGTTAGGCGGCAAAAGTTATTTCCCTGACATGTTGGGCGATGACCTCGGGCAAATGCTAAGTGACTTCATGGCAAACTTTTACTTTCAGGTTGCCGATGAAGTACCAAGCGAACTGATTGTGAATACTGCCTTACCTGACCGTAAAGAGTTGGAAGAAGCTTTAGCACAGCAGTTTGGAAAGAAAGTCCAGATTAAGAGCAATGTGCGAGAAACACGTGCCGAATGGTTAGAACTTGCCGAAATGAATGTTCAACATGCGATTAAAGGACAGTTGAGTAATCATTTAGAACTTAATGAGCGTTTCCACCAGCTTGAGCAGGTAGTTGGCCGTCCGATCGATCGGATTGAATGTTTTGATATTAGCCATACCATGGGTGAAGCACCGATTGCATCATGTGTGGTATTTGACCAAGGTGGTGCACGTAAACGAGACTATCGCCAATTTGCCATTCAAGATATTACTGCGGGTGACGATTATGCAGCAATGCGCCAAGCTTTAACGCGTCGCTATAAAAAGGCAATGTTACCAGATTTACTTTTAATTGATGGTGGTAAAGGCCAGCTCCATATGGCTATGGAAGTTATGCAAGATCTTGGACTTGATGCTTTCATGATTGGTGTTTCAAAAGGTGAGGGACGTAAACCGGGCCTTGAAACGCTTCATTTTACTGATGGTACAAAAATTCAGTTACCTGAAGATAATAAGGCACTACACTTGATTCAACAGGTACGTGATGAAGCTCATCGCTTTGCCATTACCAAACACCGCGCTAAACGTGACAAACGCCGTAGTACTTCAGTTTTAGAAGCAATTCCGGGCCTAGGACCTAAACGCCGTCGAGATTTATTAACACATTTTGGTGGAATTCAAGGTGTGTTAAAAGCATCTGAAAAAGAATTGACGGTAGTGCCGGGCTTGGGTGAAGTGATGGCAAGAACGATTTATAAAATTTTGCATGAGTAGTCATGTCTTACTTATGTGAGTGACAAAAGCGCTCTTAAATTAATAGCTGAATGATCATTCACATGTTGGTCAAAATGATGAAAGATATTTCTTAATCATACGCATGATTTAGGGATAGGAATGTCATTATTACAACTATGGGAAGATGTAAAACAAAATGAATGGATTGACATACCCGCAGGATGGTTACAGGGCCGCACCGTTTTTGGTGGCCTTGTTGCTGGGCTATTAATGCAAAAGGCATGTTCCTATATTCAAGATTCAAATAAAAGATTATTAAGTTGTAGTGTTACTTTTGTAGGTCCTGTACCACAAGGCGCTGCCCGATTGACTATTGAAGTTTTAAGAGAAGGAAAGTCAGTCACTACGCTTGAAGCACGTTTATGGCAAGATAATGCAGTTCAAACGATTTTGGTTGCAAGTTTTGGCGTGTCTCGTGTGTCGAGTATTGAGGTAAAACAAGAACCCATAGCACCTGCTTATGTACAACCAGAAAATTTAACCGTCATTCCTTTTGCGAAACATATGCCGGAATGCTTTCAGCATTTTGAAGTCTGTTGGGCTGAGGGTAATTATCCGGTGACGGCAAGTGGGTATCCTGACTTTGGTGGTTGGTCAAGGTTCTCACCAGAACAACATGAAAATCGTCAAATGACATTACCTGATTTGATTGTGCTTATGGATATTTGGCCGCCGGGTGTATTGCCAATGTTTAAGCAAGTTGCGCCAGCAAGCTCTTTAACATGGCACATTACTTGTGTTCATCCAGTTCAGCATCAGTTGTGCGACTGGTTTAAATATAAAGTCACGACTGAATATGCAGCTGAGGGTTATTCCACAGAATATGCATATCTTTGGGATCAAAATGATCATTTAATTGCAATCTTGCGGCAAACTGTTACGGTATTTACCTAAGTAATCTACTTTCTCGATTCACATATTTCGTATAAAGTGGCTGTTACAGATAGATACAATATTGAAGTATGTGTCGTTGTCTGTTAAAAGATGCGTGAAGACTAAATTGGCGGTGTTTATGACCACAGGGCGAATCCTGAATATCCCAAATATCCTAACTTTGGCGCGTATCGCGCTTATTCCTGTATTTTTGGTGATTGCATATTGGCCGCCTGCAATAGGTATTGGTGAGCACGTAGGAAGTATGACGCGTCATATTATCTTGACGGCTATTTTTGTGCTGGCTGCCGTAACTGACTGGTTTGATGGCTACCTAGCACGAACTTTGAACCAGACTTCAGCATTTGGCCGATTCTTAGACCCAGTTGCAGACAAACTTATGGTGGCAGCTGCACTTATTGTTTTAGTGCAGTGGAAACCGACAATTGCGATGGCTTTTGCTGCAATTGTTATTATTTCACGGGAAATTACCGTGTCTGCTTTACGTGAGTGGATGGCAGAACTTGGCGCGCGAACCAGTGTAGCCGTATCAACTGTAGGTAAATATAAGACCGCATTTCAAATGATTGCGATTAGTGTATTTCTACTGAATTGGCAGCCTTTAGAAATGCTGGCTTATGCTTTGTTATATACCGCTGTGATTCTCACTTTATGGTCAATGTTTATTTATTTAAAAGCAGCGTGGCCATATCTAAAACAACCCTAATGTCAGGTTGAATGATTAAGCCTTTCTATAACGAAAGGCTTTTTTTATTTTTGAAGAGTGCAAGAATCGGGTCGTCATAAGACTTTGGCTACTTTAAAGTAAGATTAAGTGCTAAGGAGGTGACAGATGCAAATGCTTTCTTCTCTGCAATTTGCTGTGATTGCCACAATTATTGAATATTTATATGAACATCTAGACCAGCAACCAAGCTTAGAAGATGTCGCGACATATATGGATTTAAGTCCAAGTTATATCCAGCGGCAGTTTCAGGAATGGGTAGGCATTAGCCCTAAGAAGTTTGTGCAATATATGAGCTTGCAGCAGGCAAAATATTATTTAATGCAGCAACGTAGCTTATTAGATACTGCTTTAAATACTGGACTATCGGGTACGGGTCGTTTACATGATTTGTTTATTCAGCTTGAGGGGATGACCCCAGGTGAATACAAGCAGCAAGGTAATGGGGTTGAACTGAATTATTCAGTTGAAACAAGCCCATTTGGTGATTTATTAGTAGTAAGTAGTGATAAAGGGATTTGTTCTGTTCGCTTTGTTGATAGTCGTGAAAATATTGAAGACATCATTAAACAATACTTTCCGAAAGCTCAACTAAGAAATCACTCTCCGATTTGGCATCAGCAAATTGCACAGTGGTTTAGACAAGATTTTTCAGAACACTTACAGCAGAAATTACCGCTTAATCTTGCAGGAACACCATTTCAGCTTCAAGTGTGGGAAGCATTACTTACTATTCCCGAAGGACAGCTACGTACTTACCAAGATATTGCTGAGCAAATTGGAAAACCTAAAGCAGTCAGAGCAGTCGCTACGGCAATTGGACAAAATCCGATTGCATATTTAATTCCGTGTCATCGAGTCATTCGTGCAACAGGAATGGTCGGTGAGTACCATTGGCAAAAAGGGCGTAAACTGGCATTGTTAGCTTGGGAAATGGCTAAGCAGCAAGGGGAGATTGCATGACACTAGATTTATTTTCTCCGGAGCCTTGTTCAAACTTATTGCCTTATGAAGGTGAGGTTCAGGATTATGGATGTATTTTAAGTACGGAAGAAGCCGAACAATATTTTCATTATTTGTACCACCATTTGGCATGGCGACATGATGAAGCGAAGCTATATGGCAAGCACTTTATTACACCCCGCAAGGTTGCTTGGTATGGAGATGAGCACTATCGATATAAATATTCTGGTGTTTTCCG
Source organism: Acinetobacter sp. 766875 (assembly GCF_000582055.1). Lineage (NCBI taxonomy): Bacteria > Pseudomonadati > Pseudomonadota > Gammaproteobacteria > Moraxellales > Moraxellaceae > Acinetobacter > Acinetobacter sp. 766875. The sequence continues at coordinate 38,354 of NZ_JEXX01000026.1, forward strand.
TGATTCTTTGCCGTGGGACAGAGCACTTGCCAAGCTAAAGCAGCAAGTCGAGCAGATTCTTTCAGAAAAATTTAACTCTTGCTTGGCAAATCTTTATGAAGACGGAACGCAAGGTATGGCTTGGCATAGTGATTCGGATGTGTCTTTAGCTAGAACTACTACAATTGCTTCTTTAAGTTTTGGAGCAACGCGGAAGTTCTCTTTTAGACATATTCAAACCAAGGAAAAAGTTGAGATGTGGTTACAACCGGGTCAACTTATTGTGATGCGTGGTGAGACTCAACAATATTGGCAACACCGTTTAAATCGTTCTACAAAGATTTTACAACCGCGTATTAATCTGACATTCCGTCAGTTCAAATTTTCATAAGTTTTATTCTAAAAAATGGGCAAGAAAAAAGCCCATGATGGCAGCATGAGCTTATTCCTCTGAGGGAGAGCCTTCTATTGATGAGCTGCTGATGAAAAGAATCATCAATAGGTGCTAAAATCATAATATGAGAATATTTGGATATTTTCAATGCTTCAAAGTGTAAGAAAACTTTAAATTATCAAAAATATTATTTTAGATCTCACCTTTTTCTGAAAGTTCCATAAAGCGCTGTTCTATTAATGCAGCATTTTCTTGCAAAATTTCAATGAGTTTTTCAATATTTAAAAAATCAAAGCGGTTCTTTGATGCGACTAGTGTTAAAGCTAATGGAACTTCTTTACTTGAAAAACGAACGGGTACAGCAAGCCCTGAAACATTAGGATCAATCTCACCTTGTGAGAAATAGAAGCCTTGTTTCTTTATTTTACGCATGCGTTGGATAAAGCTTGGTTCATCCAGAGCAAAACCTGACTGTGATAACTCATGTTGAAAACGTTGATAATAGTCATGCATGCGCTGTTTACTTAAATGTGACACCATTGTTTTTGGTGATGCTCCAACATAGATCGGACGCGGACAACCTCGGCCATATGAAAGTAGCTCTGTATCTTTGAAGATTTCATGATGAATATCAATGCAGTAGTCATCATTTAAATAGGTGAGTAAACAGCAAAGTTCAGTGCGTTCAACAATGTTGCGCATAAACGGCGTACTGATTTGAACTAATGGATCGGTTGTTCTGGATACATAGTCAAGAACTGCTATTTTTGAGCCTAAAGTGTAATCGCCAGAAGTACCATTAATACGTTTTAATAAGTCGGCTGATACGAGTTCTTTCAGATAACGATAGCTGGTCGGTTTAGACAAGCCAAGTTCTTCGCAAATAATATCGACATTAATCACTGGTCGTGAAACTGAAAATAAATCCAGTACGGTTAAAATTTTGCCAAAACTTGAAATTGCCATGATGTCTTATTCGTATCCTTAATAAACGGGTCACACTTGAGTTCTTATAACAGAAAAATTGAAGCTTTGTCTCAATTCCAAGATAACTACCTGATTTAAATATTTTACGCTCAGAATCAGAAAAGTTCTCTTGATTCACACATCATATATGATTAACTAAAAACATATCAAATTATCAAATAAAGATATTTTAGTTGACTAAATCACTTTATTTTGAAAAAATTGTGCAGCAAAATATCTAATCGAGAAATTGGTTTACTCTGCCGACTTTTTCGATGTCTCTCCTTTCCTAAGCTTGGTCGTATAAATAGCGGCCAAACTGAAATCATCTCGGTACATCATGCAGAGATGTAGGAAAAATCATTGTATTGAAGGATGCTCTCATTAACTCATTTGTCTATAAGGCAAATGACAAAGTCGTGTTGTCTTTTTAAAAGGCAAATGGACACTGATGAGCATGCTCATCAGTTCAAATCTGTATTTGAGATGAGTTCATGTTATTAAAGCAAATACTGGCTTTCCGCCCGAGTAAGCTGGATCTAATTTTTGCAATAAAGACATTTATTGCCGGCATGTTGGCATTATTTGTTTCGTTTGAATTAGACCTGATTAATCCAATGTGGTCGATCGGTACCGTCCTGATTATCGCCAACCCTTATTCGGGTATGGTGTCGTCTAAGTGTGTCTATCGTGTTTTAGGCACGGTGGGTGGTGCCATTGTTGCGTTAACAATAACACCTCACCTGATTAATACGCCGTGGATATTTACGGTTGTGTTGTCACTATGGGTGGGCTTTGCGCTTTATGTATCCTTACTCGACCGGACACCTCGCAGTTATGCATTTATGTTGGCGGGTTATTCAACTGCAATGATTGCGTATAACGCGATTACATATATTGACCAGTACAATATTTTTGATATTGCTTTGGCGCGTGTACTCGAGATTTCAATTGGGGTAATTTCGAGTGCGGTTGTGTCTGCAACTATTTTGCCGATGCATATTGGTTCGGCTATTAAACAGCGTGTAACTAAGACACTCAAAGATACAGAGAACCTATTTGCTAATTTGTTAAATGCAGACCAGCAGCAAAACAATACACAGCTTTTAGCTGCGATTACTCGTGATACGACTGATATTCATGCTTTAGCAGTTCACTTGAGCTATGAAAAAGGTGAGTTACATGGCATGACCAAACCTTTGCAAGAAATGCTCCATCAAATGTCGATGGTGGTTGCGAACTTGGTTGCCTTATCTGAACGAATTAAACAACTGCAAGAACTCAATTTTATTGAAAGTCATTCAGACAAATTAAAGCAGCTTTCAGGTCATGTGATTCATTTTCTTGAACAGAAAGACCAGATGACTGATGAAAATGTTTTGCAGTTACCTGACGAGTTTGAAAATGATTTTTTGAACTTAAATGACTCGGCTTCAGAACATCAACAAGTGCTATTGGCTGCCATGAAAATGGATGTCCGCCACTTTATTAGTAATGTTTTAGCTGTAAAAGTTTTATGGCAACGCATCAAGAAAGGTAATAAAGAGATTCCAGATAACATTACCCCAATGACGACTAAATATCCAAGTTTGCACCGAGATCATGGTGTAGCAGTCAGAGGCGGTATTAGTGCGGTACTCATTACATTTATTGTGACAGGTGTGTGGATTCTCTCTGGCTGGAAAGCTGGATTTATGATGGCACAGATTGGTGCAGTAACAGCTTGTATTTTAACGGCCTTAGATAACCCTGTTCCTGTCTTGCGTATTTTTATATGGGGCAGTGTGGCTTCGGCTGTTTTAGTGTTTATTTATGCTTTTGGTGTTTTTCCTCATGTCACAACATTTTGGGAACTTGGACTCGTTCTGTTGCCGATGTTCTTATTTGCGGTTTCCATGATGGCGAATCAAGCACTCATGCCAGTGGGCATGGTGCTGGGTATTAACACCATGATGGGTCTGAACTTACACAATGCTTACAGCATGGATGCAGTGTCTTACCTAGACAGCTCATTTGGTATGGTTATGGGCGTATTGGTGTCTCTCATTGTGATAGATGTTGTACGTGCCATGTCACCCGACACCAGTGCAAACCGTATTTTAGCTTTACATTATCGCGCGATGCGTCAAGCGATTTATATACCTTATGGCATTGAATTCAAAGTACATTTGCGGGCGATGTTAGACCGTGTCGGTGTCTTAAATACTAAAATGGTTCAATCAGAAGAGATTAAAAAATCGATTCATCAAGCATTAGTTGAATCAAGTGCGATTGTTGATTTAAGCCGACTTCAAGAGTTAGCAAATCAATTTCAGCCATCTTCAGAACTAGCTCATCACATTGGCCGTTTGCAACAAGATTTAGATGAGCTGTTTAGAGCCAAAGAAAATGAAAAAGATGAAAGTGATGTATTGGTACAGCACATTCATCAGACCTTGTTTGAACTTAAACAACTTGCTTCACATATTGAAGATATGACTTTGCGTCAAAGATTATTTATTTCGCTAAATAATATTGCTTATAGCATGTGTCATGTCTCATCAAACCAAATGAATGCAGATCGTACGCTTACAGGAGCCACAGCGCATGGGTGAGTTTAATGTCTACGGTATTTACCTGCCCGCTTTGCTCGTCCAAGCCTTATTTGCATATATATGTTTCCGCTTGTTAAGTCCTTTAACTAACAAATGGATTGCACAAGGCTGGATTGCACTACCCAGCATTTTCAATTTGTGTTTTTACCTTTTACTACTTTTGGTGATACACCAAATTTTTGTTGGGTTAGGTGCTTAAAGATGATTGCCAGATTAAAGATTGAGTTAGGTGAGTAAAATGAATCAATTGGAGTTGAAAAAAGTCATCCGTCCAGTGATTTTGATTGTCGCATTAATGATTGCGGTCTATACCATTGTGCATTTATGGAACTACTATAATGCAGCGCCGTGGACACGTGATGGCCGAGTTCGTGGTGACGTTATTCAAGTCTCCTCAGATGTAGCAGGACTTGTAACGGAAGTATTGGTTCAAGATAACCAGACTGTCAAAAAAGGTCAGGTGCTTTTTAAAATTGATGTCTCTCGCCGAGCTTTAGATGTAGAGCAAGCAAAATCTGATTTGGCAAAAGCAAAAGCGGCCTATGCTCAAGCACAAGCAGGTCTAGCCCAAGCCAAAGCAAACTTGATTAAGTCGAGTACTAACATTAAGTTAGCCGAGAAAAACGCAAACCGTTATTCAAACTTAATGGATGGCGCGATTTCTAAACAAGAACAAGATCAGGTCTTTGCAACTCGCGATCAATCACATGCGGAACATGAGCAACTCCAAGCAGCTATTCAACAAGCTGAAGCCACTATTAAACAGCAACAGGCATTGGTTGAAGCAGCAACAAGTAACTTACATTTAGCAGAACTCAATATGCACCGTGCCGCTGTTGTTGCACCGGCAGATGGAACACTCTCTAACTTTGATTTGCGCCCAGGTAACTATGTCCAAGTTGGACAAGCGGTTGCAGCATTGCTAGATCGTAAACAACTTTATGTGGTGGGATATTTTGAAGAAACAAAATTAGACCGCATTCATATTGGCGATCAAGCAAGTGTGCAATTAATGGGTGACAGTCAGAAAATTAAGGGCCATGTGCAAGGTATTGCATCGGGTATTGAAGATCGTGAGCGTTCAAGTAGTTCTAAACTGCTTGCAAACGTAAACCCGACGTTTAGCTGGGTTCGTTTAGCACAGCGTGTACCTGTAAAAATTGTGTTAGATGAAGCACCAAAAAACGAGCTGGCTTTTGTTTCTGGTCGTACTGCTACAGTACATATTATTGAAAAATAAAAAATTGAAGTTTTTAAACCCAATAAAAAAGCATGTGTAAAACATGCTTTTTTATTTTTTATGGTGTTAAACCAACTGGATTGCGATACCAGCTTTGAATCAGCAAAGCTGCTGCAAAACTATCTGCTGATAATTTCTTTGCACGGCCTTGTTCTTGATAAAAACCAAGTTCTTCTCTTGCTTCACGGGTGGTGAGTCGTTCATCTACCATCCACGTTTCAATATTGGTTTGATGGCGTAAACGGCGTGCAAATTTACGTGCACGTGTAGAAAGCTCTGATTCGCTATCATCCATATTTAATGGAAGACCGACAATAAACAAATCAGGTTGCCATTCTTTAACAATTTTTAAAAGTTGGTCCCAGTTGGGAATCCCATCTTTCATCACAAATAATGGCAATGGATTAGCACTTTCAATTGCAGATTGGCCGATCGCCATTCCCATTTTTTGAGTACCAAAGTCAAAAGCCATAATTGATTTTGATTGTGTTGCAGTCATTAAGCATGTCCGATTTCAGAAGCCAGCCATGTACGATCTACACCAATTTTTTTATAGGCTGCATCCCAACGGTCATCATACGGCAAGTTAAAAATCAGATCCATGTCGGCATCACAAATGAGCCAGTCACCACGAGCAATTTCATCTTCTAGCTGGTTTTTACCCCAACTCGCATAACCGAGGGCGATTTGGTAGCGACCAACACCTTCGTTATGTGCAATTGCATCGAGAATATCTTTACTGGTGGTAATACAGACATTTTCACCGACAGCAATAGAGGAGTGCCATGTTGGTTGACCAGTATGAAGGACAAAGCCTGCTTCAGGGCGTAAAGGTCCACCTTGTAAAACCTCATGCGGATTTACATTGTCTGCATCAATGTCTAAATCATTGAGTAGTTCTTTAATTTGGATACCAGCAGGGCGATTGATAATAATACCTTGAGCACCTTCTTCGTCATGGCGGGCAAGATAAATTACAGTATTTGCAAAAAAGTCATCTGCCATTTCTGGCGGGGCAATCAGACAACGGTGAGTCATGTATTGTTTGGTCACCTAAGCGGTTCTCCCTCAAAAAATGTCGCTATAGGGTCTCTCGACCCTTTTTATGTATATAGGTTCTTTTTATCAACATACAAGAGTTAATCGGATTTCGCCAATCTTTTTCTCTCATTTTCTTTATTAATTTGAAGAAGCCTGAAATTTAAGTTGGCGTAATTGTTTAGCATGCTGCAAGGTCGTTTCATTAATTTCAACCCCACCTGACATACGTGCTAGTTCAGAAATAATCTGATTTTCATCGAGTTGTACAATGGTACTGCTTGCCGGATCAGTTTGTTGCTTTTTAACTAACAAATGTTGGTCAGATTGTGCAGCGACCTGTGCTTGGTGAGTAATACATAGCAGTTGGACATGCTGAGCCAAATCGGCAAGTAATCGTCCAACCACTTCAGCCGTACCACCACTAATCCCGACATCAATCTCGTCAAATACCAAAACTTCTGCTTCGGTCTTTTCAGCATTCATCACTTGCATGACGAGTGCAATACGTGAAAGCTCACCACCCGATGCCACACGCGCCAATGGTTGTGGTGGTATACCTTTGTTGGCAGTAAATAAAAGTTGAATAAAGCTTAAGCCTTCTGCACTTGGTTGCTCTAATGGCTCAAACTTAAACTCAAAGTGTGCCTCAGGCAGCGCTAAAGGCTTAACCTGCTCGGTTAATTGTTTTGCAAGTGGAGTAGCAGCTTCACGACGAATATTGTCTAAATGCTGGGCTTTTTCTAAGAACTCTTGATGTGACTTTTCTACTTGTTCTGCCAGAGTCTCTGGGTCTTCAAGTTGATGTAACTGTTCAAGCTCATTTTGCCATGTTTCGTACTCTTCTTTCAGTGTCTCTGGCTGAGTACGGTATTTACGTGCTAGACGATGGAAAACTTCCAATTTGGAATTCAGTTCTTCCATCCGTTCAGGGTCAAAGCTCTGACGGTCAATAAATTGACGTAAATTTGATGTTGCATCATCAATTTCACTTTGAGCATTAAGTAAAGAATTATAAATTTCAGAAAGCTGTTCACTACGTCCAGCATGAGATTCTAGTCGGCGAATGATCGATGACATTTCTTGAGTAATGTTTTGTTCAGCTTCATCAAGCGCATTCAAGCTATAGCTACAATCTTGCATGATATGTTCATGATGACTGAGACGATCAAACTCTTGCTCGATTTCTTTGTAATCGGTCTGAATGACTTCCTCAAGTTCTTCGATTTGCAGCTCTAAGGTCGCAATACGTTGTAGACGAGTTGCTTGAGCATCTAAGGCTGCTTGGTGTAAACGAATCGTGCGTTGCCATGTGCTATAAGCTTCGCGGACATTATTCGCTTCAGCATAAAAATTGTTATAACGGTCTAACCAATGCTTTGGATAAGGTGGTTCAAGAAGCTGTTGCTGGCTGTGCTGGCTATATAATTGAACCAATAGGCGCCCCAATTCTTTAAGCTCAGAGAGGCTACTTGGGCGGCCATTCACCCATGCTTTACTACGACCAGTTGCGAAAATAACTCGACGTAAATGAATTTCCCCAGAGTCATCATCTAGCTCATGGTCTTGTAACCATTTTGCCTCTGGGCTATTGTCCTGATAAGTAAAAACAGCGGTGATATCCGCCTTGTCCGAACCATAGCGGACATAATTTGTATCTGTACGTTCCCCTAAGCAGGCAGAAAGTGCATCCAGTAATAATGATTTTCCGGCACCTGTCTCACCTGTTAGAACATTAAATCCTTGTTCTATATCAATAGCTAAATGATCAGCTAATGCAAAATTGATTAAAGTTAAATGTGTGAGCATAAACGCATCCAACGCGCCAAATCATGGGTTAAAGATAGAGAAGTTTTGAATTTGCTACAAGTGATCTATTATTCTAAATGAAATTATAGAACAGCAAGATTGCGGATCTTTACAATGAAAAAAACATTAAGCTTACCGAAAGCACCAATAGGAATGATGAACCGCCATAAAAAAATTAATCCTGCTGAAATGAATAAAATTTTAAATCAGTATTTTAATGCATTTAAACAGGCTGCTGCACAAGGCGATTATCTCAAAGCTTATCAGCATGTAAAAAAAGCGGTAAATCTAGTACCACAGCATCCAGGAGCATTATCTGATTTAGCTTATATTGAGCTGCGGTTACGCCGTTATGAAGATGCATATCAACATTATATGCAAGCCATTAAAGCAAGTGGTTCTAACGTTAATACAAATCTATACGATGGATTAACCGAAGTTTGTCATCATTTAAATAAAAAAGAAGAAAAAATCAAATTTGGGCGTTTAGCCATTTCAACAAAAAAAGAACTCACAAAGAATGAGCCTGCTTTAAATATACCCCCGCATAAACCTGTACCATTTAGTTCTAATCCTCAAGAAAACATTATTGCTTTTTCTTTATTTGGAGCAAATCCGCGTTACTGTGAAACTTCAATTTTAAATACTAAGTTAGCACAAGAAATTTATCCGGAATGGACGTGTCGGTTCTATATAGATGATACCGTTCCTGAACTTGTACAGAAACGTTTACAAGCAAATGGTGCCCAAGTAGTACATGTCAGCTCCACTCAAAAACAGTTATCTGGTTTATTTTGGCGCTTTTTAGTCATGGATGATCCACTAGTTAAACGATTTTTGATACGGGATGCTGACTCTATCGTGTCTTATCGTGAAAAAGCTGCTGTCGATGCTTGGCTCAAGAGTGATCAATGGTTTCATTTAATGAGAGATAGCTATTCTCACACTGAATTAATCTTGGCGGGAATGTGGGGTGGTTGCTCAGGTATTTTTCATAATATTGAAGCACATGTCAGAGATTATGTCGCCACTGGAAAGTATCCGGATAATCGGGTCATAGATCAGCATTATCTTCGTTATCGTGTTTGGCCGACTTTAAAACAAAGTGTGCTTGTGCATGACAGCCAGCAATTTGATGAAAATGGCATCGATTTTCCGGCTTACGAGTTAGCTTCAATGCAAAATGACCCAGACAATTTTCATGTTGGCATGGATAATGGTTCACCAGTGGTTACAACTGCTGTGACACACCCAACCGCAGAGAAAGTTTATTGGGTTGTATTCGATGAAAATCACGATGAGGTTTGCAGATATGATGCAATAGTGTCGAAGAATCGAAATATTGAAGTAAATTTACCCCACGCTTTTGCTAAAAAAATTCAGTTACAGCAGTGGGAATTACAAGTCTATCCGTATGAAAACTGATTGATTAGTTATTTAGGCACAATTAAACTACATTCATCATAATTTATATAAATGCGGCATTATCTGGAGAGTGTGCATGAGTTCAACCCAATTTGATCATGTAACGGTCATCAAAAAATCAAATGTTTATTTTGGTGGAGCATGTATCAGCCATACCGTGCAATTTGAAGATGGAACGAAAAAAACATTAGGTGTTATTTTGCCGACTGAGCAGCCTTTAACATTTGAAACACATGTTCCTGAGCGTATGGAAATTATTTCAGGTGAATGTCGCGTTAAAATTGCAGATAGCAATGAAAGTGAATTGTTCCGCGCTGGTCAATCATTTTATGTACCAGGCAATAGCGTTTTTAAAATCGAGACTGATGAAGTACTCGATTATGTTTGCCATTTAGAAGGCTAAGAAATTCCTGTTTAAATCGGGTACACTATGCCCAAAGAAATCCTGTGAAGTTGGCTTTGCAGGATTTTTATTTTTTGCTCAAACGTTGTTAGAGGTCATGCATGGCAAAACCGGAATATTATTATGGCGTTCACTCAGTGGAGTCATTGTTAGAACTTGAGCCGGAGCGCGTGCTGACCTTGTTTACATTGAAGGGGCGCGATGATCAACGTTTACAAAAGATTTTGCAATTGGCTGAGCCTTTTGGAATTAGCGTACAAAAAGCAAGCCGTGAAAGTCTTGAGAAGCTTGCAGGCTTACCATTCCACCAAGGTGTAGTTGCAGCAGTACGTCCGCATCCGACGTTAAATGAAAAAGATCTCGATCAGATTTTGGCTGAAACTCCAGATGCCTTATTGCTGGCATTAGATCAGGTGACAGACCCGCATAACTTAGGGGCTTGTATTCGTACAGCCGCTGCAATGGGTGTTCAAGCAGTCATTGTTCCTCGTGATCGCTCAGCAAGCTTAACTCCAACTGCTCGCAAAGTCGCAGCGGGTGGGGCCGAAAAAGTTAAATTTATTCAAGTAACAAACTTAGCGCGTACTTTAGCGCATCTTAAAGAGACAACTCACGTACGTGTGATTGGTACAATGCTTGATGAAAGTGCTTTGCCTATTCAAAAATGTGATTTCTCTGGCCCAGTTGTCATTGTTATGGGTGCAGAAGACACAGGTTTACGTCCAATTACTCAGGCACAGTGTGATCATAAAGTTTATATCCCGATGTCTGGGAATTTACAGAGCCTAAATGTGAGTGTGGCAACAGGTATGGCACTTTATGAGGCTTGCCGTCAGCGTTCTGAGGTATAATTTAGCTGCCTTTCTCGTTTTAAAGCAGTCTTAATATGTCTCCCCGTAAGCAAGGTTATTTTTTTGTATTGGTGACCATGTGCATTTGGGGCGGGTTTACGCTTTTTGCCCGTTTAAATGCACAATGGCACATCAGTGCTTGGGATATTGCTGCACTGCGCTTCGCTATTGCTTTTCTAATTTTGATGCCTATCTTAATTTATAAAAAAGATCTCGCTTTTTTATGGAGTAAGCATGCGGTTATTTTGGCGCTCATTGGTGGAGTCATCTATTGTCTCACCGTCTATACTGCGTTTCTTTATGCGCCAGCTGCACATGCCGCAATATTTTTAAATGGTTGTATCCCCATCTGTACAGCTATAGCTGCCTATATTTTATTTAGACAACCATTTGATAAGCATACATGGGTGAGTCTGGCAATTATGATCACTGCCTTGGGCCTCATGAGTGCATTAATGCTACAAAGTAGTACCTCTGCTTTTGGAATTGGCGATTTACTTCTGTTTATCAGTGCAATTTGGTGGGGGATTTTTACTGTACTACTTAAACAGTGGAAACTCTCTGCCTGGCACTCTATGGCAAGCGTCGCGATTTGGTCTGCAATTATTTATTTGCCGATTTATCTATTATTCTTACCTAAACATCTTACGGATGTAGATCCTGTACATTTGGCTGTACAAGGCATTTTTCATGGCGTATTTGTTGTTATTATTGCAACGTTGACTTATGTTGCTGCTATTCAACGTCTTGGTGCTTTTAAAACGGGAAGTATTGTAACTTTGGCGCCGTTTATTGCAGCTATTTTAGCTGTACCTTTACTTGGTGAATCATTAAGCCCATCAATTGTTGTGGGCTTGGTAGGTATGGGGATAGGCGCTTTACAGCCTTGGCGCTGGTTTAGACAAGATAGCCTGACACAAAAGATTAAGCAGCAAAATACACAAAATTAGTTTGCACGCTTCAAATAGCTTTGATGTAAAGGCTCTAATTGCAGATATAAATGTTCGAGTAATCCGTCGTTAAACACGATGTCATTGGCAAGCTCACGTTTTCGTTCGCGTGGCATTTGTGTAGCAATGATTTTCTGGATTTGTTCTTGGTTTTGCCCATCGCGCTGGCTTGCACGCTGAATTTGAGTTTGTTCACTCGCATCAATTAGTAGCGTGTGATTGACCAGTTCATGTTGATTTGTTTCAAACAATAATGGCGAAACTAAAATTACATAAGGACTTTTAGGATTTTGTAGCTGTTGAATAATAGATTGACGGATTGCAGGGTGGGTAATTTGCTCGAGTGTATGACGCGCTTGTGGATTTTGAAAAATATATTCACGTAAGGCACGACGGTCTAAACTGCCATCGGGTTGAAGCACCCAGTCTCCAAAAGTTTGCTGAATTTTTTGAAGGGCAGGTTGGCCCTTTTCAACCACTTCGCGAGCAACAATATCGGCATCGACGACTTGGATTCCTTGGGATTCAAACCACTGTGTTGCAGCTGATTTACCACTGCCTATACCACCTGTGATTCCCAGAATAAAAGCCATCTTAACCTCCCAAATAAATTTTCATAATCTGATCACCCCATAAAAAGGCAACCCAACCTGCAATGGCAATATATGGCCCAAATGCAAAAGGCTGATTGTCATTTCTTAATTTTAATAAAATGATGCCAATGATTGCGCCAAGTAACGATGACAATAACACAATTAACGGTAGCATCAATGGCCCCATCCATGCACCTAATGCTGCAAGCAATTTAAAGTCGCCGTAGCCCATACCTTCTTTGCCAGTAATTACTTTAAATAAGTAATAGACAATCCAAAGACATAGAAAACCAATGAGGTAACCCCAAATGGCCGAGTTGGGTGAGGTGTAGATATTAAAGGTGTTAATGCCTAAACCAAGCGCAGCTAAAGGTAGGGTAAAGCGATCAGGCAATAATTGTGTATCGAAATCAATAAAGGTAAGTGCTATCAATACCCATGTGAGGACCAGTCCAAAAAGCATTTGTATAGTTGGCCCAAGCACCATAACCACCACCAATGAACATAGCATGGTAAGTAGTTCGATGGCTGGATAGCGAATGCTAATCGGGTGCTGGCAATGACCACATTTTCCTCTTAACACTAGCCAGCTTATGAGTGGGATATTTTGATACCAACGGATGGGTTGATGGCATGCAGGGCATGATGAAGCAGGCTTACTTAAAGTTAGCTTCTCATGATCAATAATGGGTTGCTCAGGATTGAGTAACATTTGGCATTCTTGCTGCCAATCTTGCTCCATCATTCTTGGTGTGCGGTAAATCACTACATTAAGAAAGCTACCGATACATAGGCTCACGAGTGCAACAGCAATATAAAGTGCAGTTAAGTTTTGAATAAAATACGCAATGATGTCTTGCATTATATAACTGAGCCCATTTGGAAAATTGGAAGATACATAGCAATTACCAGACCGCCTACGAGTACCCCTAAAATTGCCATAATTAAAGGTTCCATCATAGAAGTTAAACCATCAACGGCATTATCCACTTCATTTTCATAGTAAGTGGCAACTTTATCGAGCATGCTGTCTAGTGCACCCGATTCTTCACCAATTGCAACCATTTGTATAGCCATAGATGGAAAACGATTAGATACTCGCATAGCAAATTGAAGTTGTTGACCGGTTGCCACATCTTCACGAATTTTCATCACAGCTTGCTCATAAATGACATTATTTGTTGCGCCTGCAGTCGACTCTAGTGCATCAATAAGCGGAACACCTGCGGCAAATGTTGTAGCAAGCGTGCGGCTATAACGGGCAATAATTGCTTTATAAACCAGATCTCCGAAAATAGGTAACTTAAGCGCCAGCTTATCTAAGCCATCACGAAACTTTTTACTACGTTTTTTTGCTTCTAAAAACGCAGCAATAAATACACCAATCGCAATAATCATAATGAACCAGTATTCCTGCATCCATTTCGACATATTCACGACCATTTGTGTGAATGCTGGTAATTCTGCACCGAAAGAAGAAAACAGATCTTGGAAAACGGGAACTACTTTAACCATCAAAATAATAGTCACCACAATGGCTACCACAATAACGGTTGCAGGGTATTTCATTGCTTTCTTAATTTTTTGCTTGAGCAACTCACTTTTTTCTTTATAAATTGCAACGCGGTCCAACATTGTTTCGAGTGCACCTGACTGTTCACCAGATTCAACAAGTGAACAAAACAAGTTATCAAAATGTTGAGGGTACTTTTTTAAAGCTGAGGCAAAGGTACTACCCCCTTCAACTTCACTTTTAATACCGAGGACAACCTCTCGCATGGCAGGGTTTTCTAAACCTTCTGCTACAATTTCAAAGCCTTGTACTAGAGGTACACCAGCTTTCATCATAGTCGCAAGTTGTCGGGTAAAAATCGTAATATCGAGTGTGGTGACTTTTTTCTTAAATAAACCTTCAAGAATATTTTTACGTTTTTCACGTATAGTTCGAACAGTCACCCCTTGTTTGCGTAAGGTTACTTTGGCTAAAGCCATGTTTTTAGCCGGAAGTTCTCCTTTAATTTTTACGCCCTTACGGTCAACCCCTTCATAAGCAAAAGTCGGCATCATTTGTGCCTTTTTGACAGCCATTAGATTATCCTTATTTTAAATAGTGTCTTATTCACTGGTTACACGGTTAACTTCTTGTAAAGAGGTCACCCCTTGCATCACCTTTTTTAAACCTGAACGACGTAGATTATTAAACCCCAATTTTTCAGAAGCAGCCGCGATTTCTAAAGCGTTGCCATCTTCCATAATAATCTTGGAAATTTCAGGTGTAACTTTCATTACCTCATAAATACCGACACGGCCTTTATAGCCTTCACGACATTCAGGACAGCCCATGGGTTGAAAAACCCGAAAATCTGGATGTGCTAAATCTTGTTCGGTAAAGCCCATTTCTAATAAGCTTTGTTTAGGAATATCAGCAGGTATTTTACATTGAGAACAAAGACGACGTGCTAAACGCTGTGCAATCACTAGATTTACTGATGTTGCAATATTAAAAGAAGGAACCCCCATATTGCGTAGACGGGTCAATGTTTCCGGAGCACTATTGGTATGTAGTGTTGACATCACCATATGGCCGGTTTGAGCAGCCTTAATCGCAATTTCTGCTGTTTCCAAGTCACGAATCTCACCGACCATAATAATGTCAGGGTCTTGACGTAAAAAAGACTTAAGTGCAGCTGCAAACGTTAAACCCACTTTAGGATTGACGTTAACCTGATTAATACCTTCTAAGTTAATTTCCACTGGATCTTCGGCAGTAGAAATATTGGAACTCTCAGTATTTAAAATATTTAAGCCTGTATATAAAGATACAGTTTTACCGGAACCTGTTGGTCCAGTAATCAAAAGCATACCTTGTGGTTTATCTAAAGCTTCCATAAATAAAGCTTTTTGTTCTTCTTCGTAGCCTAATGCATCAATGCCTAGCATTGCGCTTGATGGGTCAAGAATACGTAGAACTAACTTTTCACCAAACAAGGTAGGGAGCGAGTTCACACGGAAATCAATTGCTTTGGTTTTTGACAGCTTAAGTTTAATACGTCCATCTTGTGGGACGCGTTTTTCAGAAATGTCCATTTGAGACATTACTTTTAAGCGTGATGCCAAACGGTTTGCAAGTTGTAAAGGCGGATTGGCAATTTGACGTAACACACCATCGACACGATAACGTACCCGATATGACTTTTCATAAGGCTCAAAATGTAAATCTGACGCGCCCATACGAATGGCATCAATAAGCAACTTATTAATATATTTAACAATAGGAGCTTCATCACCTTGAGGTGTTTCTTCTTCATCTTCTTGAGTGGTAGGACCATCAAGGCTGACATCAAGATCAAACTCTTCATCATTAAAGTCAAAGCTGCTTTCTTCTGCAAAATGCTGGCCTAAAACTTTTTCCAGCTTATGATGCTCGACAATAACAGGTTCAACCAGCAATTTACTGTTAAAACGGATTGCATCGATTGCTTCAATATTGCTTGGGTTGCTGGTCGCGACATATAGAATTTGTCCTCTTTGAATGAGCGGCAAAATTCGATGTTTTAAAATCAGTTTTTGATCGACCAGATCTTTAGGAATCTGAGATGTGTCATAAACATCTAGATCAAAATATGGTTCAGCAAACTCCGCAGAAATGGTTTCAGCCAATAAAGATGGGGAGAGATGTACCTCTTCAATTAAATATGCGACTGTATCCTGCTTGGCTCTCTTTGCTGCATCTAATGCATTTTGCATGGTCGCTGCCGACACATGCTTTTCTTCGACTAAACGCCGAAAAAACCCCGTAAATTTTGGAGATGTATGTAATACTGACATCTGCCTGCCTATGCTAATGTGTTTATAATTGGTATATGAAAAATTATACTTTTGTTATGTAAAATTACTACCTTATAAAGTGTTGCTCTAGTCTTACTCGAGCTATTAAAGCTTGAACTAGTCGAAGTTTTTAAAGATTAATTTTTAGAATGTTTAACTTCGAATGGCTATAAAGTTTTTCTTAATTTCAAAGAGAAGAAAAGATATAAGTAATCCCTTTAAAGAAAAGTATCTGAAATTTGTATAAATGCGTGTAGAATGTGCTGCATTTTTGATGAAAGGTGAGCAGTATGTCGGGTTCGACGATTACGCCTTGGGTAGTTGGCAACTGGAAAATGAATCCAATGCGTGCTAACGCCAACCAACTTATAGAAGAATTTAAACAATTATTGCAACAAAACCAAATTGCAGATGAAAGCTGCCATGTGGGCGTTGCCCCTGTTTCTATTGCACTTACAACAGTACAGGCGCAATTTCAGGATGCTGCAAGAACGGTATATACAGTTGCGCAAGATGTATCGCGTATTGCAGGTACAGGTGCTTATACTGGCGAAGTTAGTGCAGAATTATTAAAAGATAGCCAAATTAATTTCGTATTGGTCGGACACTCTGAACGCCGTGATATTTTTGGCGATAACGTTGAAATTTTGAAGGCGAAACTCCAAAATGCATTAAATGCGGGCTTGACTGTCATTTATTGTG
>NZ_JEXX01000027.1:0-53102 GCF_000582055.1 Acinetobacter sp. 766875
TAGGCAAGCGCATGCGGTGATTCCACCTAGAAAAAATGCGAAACCATGGAAAGATACAAAGATCAGCTCGCTAGAGCGAAATGAATTACTTCGAACAGTTAAACGTTTAGGCAGCACACTATGGAAAAAATGGTCAGGCTATCATCGGCGAAGTTTGGTTGAAACTAAGATGCATTGCATCAAGTTATTAGGCGATAAACTCAGTGCTAGGAATTTTGACAGCCAAGTGAATGAGATCCATGCACGCGTAGCCGTATTAAATAAATTTACAGAATTAGGCAGACCTCATACCCAAGTTGTAACCTAAATTTTAGCAACTTAGGAAAACTCTGCCGTCAAAGGCTTTATGCAACAAAGCCACGCTATACTATTTTAAAAAATTAAATATTAATCATGTAGATCATCAATTCTTTTGGCAGGAATCCTACTTTAAAAAGGATTTTGATTAAAGAAAATTCACTTGAAAATTGCGGTTTTATAAATTAATTTTCAGAATCATTAAATGAAATTAGATTGATAATGCCTTGTTGTTAATTGCAAATAAGGTAAATTTTTCAAGGAAAAATGCCAGTGGAAAAAGATACTTGTGTTGAAATTAGAGATAGCAAGGTTAACGATACAAATATTAAATATCGTGGACTCATTCAGAAATTAACAGCAACATTATCATTGTCCTTTTTGTCACTTGGGTGGGGCTCCACAGTGAATGCAGCAGAACAACAAATCGCTTTAGTCGGAACTTGGACATCAATTCCTGATGCACCACTTGTTCAAAAACCGGAAAAGGCCAGTGAAGGTTTATATCAATTGCAAGTTAATGCTGACGGGACTCTAACTCCGGTTAAAGTGTTAAAAATGAAAAGTCCATCTTGGATTGTGAAATCTAAAGATGGTCGTTTTGCATATACAACAAATGAAGAAAATTTAGGAGAAGTCACTGCACTATCGGTTCAAAACGGAAAGGTAGAGGTTTTGAACACGGTGAATAGTCATGGTGGACATCCAACTCATGCCTCAATTAGTTTAGATGGTAAATTCCTGTTTGTGTCGAATTATTCGGCATTTGATAAAGGTCGTGGTGGTGTGGCTGTTTTTCCAATTTTGCCGAATGGGCATTTGGGTGAAATGGTACAAAATATTGTTTTTTCGGAAGGTTCTGGTCATGTTAAGGGGCGTCAAGAGAGTGGACATGCTCATTCGACAACTTTTAGTCCGGATGGTAAGTATTTATATGCAAGTGATCTTGGGAATGACAAAGTCTATGTCTTTCGTTATAACCCAAACAAAACGCAACCACTCGAAGCGGATAACGGTCGAGATGTGACGTTTAACCATGGCTCTGGTCCGCGTCATATGGTCTTTTCATCAGATGGTAAGCATGCATATGTTACCGCCGAAATGCGAAGTGAAATTGTGACCTTTAATGTGCAAGATGGCTATTTGAAGAAAACTGCTGAGTTAAAGCTAGTTCATGAAGACAAAACGCCCGAATTTAAGAGTGCAAGCGGAATTATTCTTAGTCCAGATGGCAAATATGTGATCGCTGCTAATCGTGGCTCAGACAACAAACTCCTCGTATTTAAAATTCAAGAGGATGGATTGCTGGCTCAACCGACTGTTTATAAAGCTAATGGTATTGAACCACGTGCTTTCTCATTCGATGCAACTGGTAAATATCTGTATGTAACAAATGTTTTTACTAATAATATTAGTTTGTTCCGCTTTGATGCCAAAAACGGTACCTTAAAATCAGTTGGAGATGCTGCAAAAATATCAACACCTACTGATATTAAGTTTTTTAATTAACTTAAATTAAGAAATGTGTATTTCTCACACTACATATAAAGGACCGAGAGTTTATATCTCGGTTTTTTTATAGCAGTTTTTGCAAACTCTGTCAGATTCAGTATGATGTTGGCAGCATAGTCTGTGTAGAGTAATGATGAAAAAAGTTTTATTTGTTTTGATGGGAATGTTGTTAGTCGGCTGTACAGAGAAAAAACCTTTAACACCTGAAGAACAATGGCATGGCTTTTGTACCAGTGTTGGGAATGCAGCTAGAAGTATTGTATTTGACCGTCAGCAAGCAATTGAAAAGTCTCAAGCGATTGAACATGCAAATAAAATCGAAGATGAGATCACCAAAAAATTCATCTTGAATATTATTGAAAAAGTTTATGCTATTCCACAAGATGAATTAAAAACTAATCCAGAAGCCCTGCAAGAAAAAATTAGAAAACAAATGGCAGATGAGTGCTTGGTTACACCACACGACAAAATGCCAAACTATAAAAAGTTCTAAGTGTTTAATACATCGTCAACACTCCACTAAGGTGGAGTGTTCTTTAAATTCAAAATACCGCATCATAAACCAGTCATTAAGATCATTATTTATACAGGGGTATTTAGTTACAAAATAATGGGCATCACGGAGAAACACCCCGCGCTCATTAACTTTTGGCTTGAACTCTAGTAAAATTTTGTAGTCCATATTACTTGTGAAGCTTTGTGAAAGCTGGAATTTACAAGTAATTTTTTAAAAAAAGAGGAATGAACACCGTGCTAGAAGCTTACCGCCAACACGTTGCTGAACGTGCCGCACTCGGAGTCCCACCGAAGCCACTTGATGATGCTCAAACTGCTCAACTTGTTGAGTTATTAAAAAACCCACCGGCAGGTGAAGAAGCATTCTTGGTTGATTTGCTTGAAAACCGTGTTCCTGCAGGTGTTGACCAAGCAGCTTACGTAAAAGCAGCTTTCTTGGCAGCGATTGCAAAAGGCGAAGCGACATCTCCGCTAGTTTCTAAAGAACGTGCAGTTTATTTACTAGGTACGATGCTTGGTGGCTATAACGTAGCGCCTTTAGTTGAGCTTCTAGATGATGCTGAATTAGCAAGCTTAGCTGCTGAAGCATTGAAAAAAACATTACTTGTATTTGATGCGTTCCATGACGTAGCTGATAAAGCTAAAGCTGGCAATGCTAATGCAAAAGCTGTTTTACAGTCTTGGGCTGATGCTGAATGGTTCACTAGTCGTAAAGATGTACCAGAAGAAATCAAAATCACTGTGTTCAAAGTAACCGGTGAAACAAACACTGATGACTTGTCTCCAGCTCAAGACGCATGGAGCCGTCCAGACATCCCATTGCATGCAAATGCAATGTTGAAAAACGAGCGTGATGGTATCAACCCTGAAAAACCAGGTGAAGTTGGTCCATTAAGCCAAATTAAAGAACTTATTGCTAAAGGTAATCAAGTTGCTTATGTAGGTGACGTTGTTGGTACAGGTTCATCTCGTAAATCTGCAACAAACTCTGTTCTTTGGTTCTTTGGTGATGAAATCGCTCACATTCCAAACAAAAAAGACGGTGGTGTGTGTTTAGGTGGTAAAATTGCTCCGATCTTCTTTAACACAATGGAAGATGCTGGTGCATTACCAGTAGAGATCGATGTTTCTAACATGAACATGGGTGACGAAGTTACTCTTAAAATCGATCATGCTGCTGCAAAAGTTACTGCGTTCAAAAATGGCGAACAAATCGCTGAGTCTGAACTTAAAACTCCAGTACTTTTAGACGAAGTACGTGCTGGTGGTCGTATTAACTTGATCATTGGTCGTGGCTTAACTGCTAAAGCACGTGAAGCTTTAGGTTTAGCTCCATCTACATTATTCCGTACTCCAGTACAACCAGCTGACACTGGCAAAGGTTTCACTTTAGCTCAGAAGATGGTTGGTCGCGCATGTGGTCTCCCAGAAGGTCAAGGTATCCGTCCAGGTACTTACTGTGAACCTAAGATGACTACAGTTGGTTCTCAAGATACAACTGGTCCTATGACTCGTGACGAGTTAAAAGACTTAGCTTGCTTGGGCTTCTCTGCTGACTTGGTAATGCAATCTTTCTGTCACACTGCTGCTTATCCAAAGCCAGTTGACGTACAAATGCAACATACACTTCCAGACTTCATCATGAACCGCGGTGGTGTATCTTTACGTCCAGGTGACGGTATTATCCACTCTTGGTTAAACCGTATGCTTCTTCCAGATACAGTAGGTACTGGTGGTGACTCGCATACTCGTTTCCCAATTGGTATTTCGTTCCCAGCAGGTTCTGGTCTTGTAGCTTTCGCTGCTGCAACTGGTGTAATGCCACTTGATATGCCTGAATCAGTTCTTGTTAAGTTCAAAGGTAAAATGCAGCCTGGTATCACTTTACGTGACCTTGTACATGCGATTCCTTACTATGCAATCAAAGAAGGCGATCTTACTGTTGAGAAAAAAGGTAAGAAGAACATCTTCTCTGGTCGTATCTTAGAAATCGACTTAACAGAAATGGAAACTGACTTAACAGTTGAGCAAGCATTCGAACTTTCTGATGCTTCTGCTGAACGTTCAGCTGCTGGTTGTGCAATCACACTTTCTGAAGAGAAAGTTGCTGAGTACTTACGTTCTAACATCACAATGCTTAAGTGGATGATTTCACAAGGTTATGGTGATGCACGTACTATGGCTCGCCGTGTTGAAAACATGGAAAAATGGTTAGCAAACCCAAGCTTACTTAAAGCTGATGCAGATGCTGAATACACTAAAGTGTATGAAATTGACTTGTCAGAAATCAAAGAACCTATCCTTTGCTGCCCGAACGATCCAGATGATGCAAAACTTCTTTCTGACGTTCAAGGCGACAAAATTGATGAAGTATTCATTGGTTCTTGTATGACTAACATTGGTCACTTCCGTGCTGCTGGTCAGTTACTTGAGAAAGTACCAAGCGGTTCATTAACAACTCGTTTATGGTTGGCTCCACCAACACGTATGGACGAACATCAGTTAATGGAAGAAGGCTTCTATAACACTTATGGCCGTGCTGGTGCGCGTACAGAAATGCCTGGTTGTTCATTATGTATGGGTAACCAAGCACGTGTTGCGCCGAACACAACTGTTGTTTCGACTTCTACACGTAACTTCCCTAACCGTTTAGGCCAAGGTTCTAACGTTTACTTAGCATCTGCTGAGCTTGCATCTGTTGCTGCTGTACTTGGTAAATTACCAACTCCAGAAGAATACCAACAATATGCAGCTCAAATTGACAGTATGTCTGCTGACATCTACAAATATTTGAATTTCGACCAAATGGGCGAATATACAAATGCTGCTGATAAAGTAGATACTAAGAAAATTGCTGCTGCTCAATTGACTTAATAGGTCGATTTAGTACAAAAAAGGAGCTGATTATTCAGCTCCTTTTTTATTTTAATGAGAATTAGTGCATATTTTAATTATTAAAGTAATGAATTAATCAAGTTTTATTCCTATAAAATGTAAAAATAAATATAACGCTAGATATTAAAGAAGATTTTGCTTTAAAATAATTGAATGAACTTAAAAATAATTAAAAAGAACATGGGTATTTTATATATGGAACTTAAAAATGCTAAAGACAATTGTTGAATTTAAATTTGATGATTATCAGCTATATGATCAAAATTTATCAGCAGAAGACGGAAATACGTTAGTACAGAAAACGGAAGATATTGCACAGTATATTTATAGTATATTGAAAAATAGATATCACTTAAGTATTGAATTAAATGCTGAACGCTGGGGGTGGGAAATAGAAGTACCATTACCTGAGATCACGATGTATATCGGTATTAGTGTTTATGAAGAATATAGTAATGGCTTTGCGATATTCATTTCACCGAATACGCCAATTTTGAGAAGATTTCTTTTTAGAAAATTAGATATTACTCACCATATTATGCTGCTTCAAAATTATATTAACGTCATTTTGAAGTCACATGCGGGTATTTATGATGTGCAATGGTGGGAAGAAAATGAGTTTAGATATGTTGCTGCTCATTAAAATATAATTAGAAAATATGAAATATTATTTATGATTGTTTAGTTAATACAATTAATAAAATATTTTATTGGTCCTTATAGTGGTGAATTTAAGTATGTGAGCTTAATATATGTTCAATATCATGTGGCTCAGATCTGTATGCGAATTTTAGCTTGGAAGAGATTACGTAAATTCTTCTATAACAACCTTCATGATCATGATTACGAAACAACAGTCAGTAGGTGTATTAACTACTTCTTGGTTTTCTTAATTATTGGGAATGTCATTGCGGTATTGCTAGAAACTGTAAACGATCTTTATTACAGCTATCGTATATGGTTTGACTACTTTGAAAATATTTCAATCACGATTTTTAGTATTGAATACCTCTTACGCCTCTGGAGTGTAGTAGAGCGTGATCCTACACAAGCTGCATGGAAGCAGCGTTTCGCATGGATGAAAAGCGGAGAAGCGCTGATTGACCTCATGGCAATTTTGCCGGCGTATCTAAATTTCTTTGTACGAATAGACCTTCGTATGCTTAGAATTTTACGATTACTTCGACTATTAAAATTAACTCGCTATTTTATCTCTTTGCAAATATTGCTATGTGTCATTAAAAGAGAAAAAGGTTCATTTCAGGCAGTAATTTTTATTTTAATCATTATGATTATTATGACTGCCTCTGGTATTTATGTGGTTGAGAATAAAGCGCAACCAGAAGCGTTTAGCTCTATTCCTAAAGCAATGTGGTGGGCGGTTGTGACTTTAACTACAGTCGGATACGGCGATGTCACACCAGTAACTAGTTTAGGAAAACTATTAGGAGCTTTAATTACAATTCTAGGGGTAGGGATTGCTGCTTTACCAGCTGGTATTTTAGCTTCCGGTTTGGCCAATGAACTGAACCAACGGAATCAGCGCCTTGAACAAGAGTTCCGCGAGTTACTTCAAGTGCGTGGTATTGATATCATGCATGATGAAGTTGAAATAGAACGTATTCGACAAAAAGTAGGGCTACCGAAAGAACAAGCGCATAATCTGATTATCCAAATCATGCGCGAAAAGGTATTAGAAGAAAAAGAATCTGTGAGAGAGAAGAAATGCTATTGTCCACACTGTGGTGAAAAGTTAACAGATTAGTATTTTTATTAAAAAAGCCTGATGAGAATCATGCTTTTTGATTTGCTTTTTCTACAGCAAATGCGATGAGCAAGATAATAAGGCCACCAAGGCTTAGTACGAAACCTACCCAGATCGGTGCAATCCAGCCCATCTGATGGCTCAGTACCCAACCACCTAAAAATGCTCCTAATGCATTGGCCATATTAAAAGCGGAGTGGTTAAGTGAAGCTGCTAGGGTTTGGGCATCGCCTGCAACGTCCATGAGGCGTGTTTGTAAAGCTCCACCTAAACCCATAACGGTTAGGCCAATTAAGAATAAAGAGCCAATTGCGCTATAGATATTACTCATTAGAAAGCTTGCGACAACAAAGGCAATCGCTGAGCTAATAAGTACGCCCACAATAGTTTTATTGAGATTTTTATCTGCAAGCCAGCCCGCGGCTAACCCACCAATCACCATCCCGATGCCCCACAGCGCTAATGCAATAGGAACAATCTGGATATTAACTTTAGTGTATTCAGTGAGAATAGGTGAGACATAGCTATATACCGAGAACATGCCCCCAAAGCCAATTGCGCCGACTGCAAGGGTTAACCACATATTTATATTTTTAAGCCCAGCTAATTCTGTTTTTATGCTGGCAGTAGCTTGAACTGGAATATTTGGTACAAAGCAAGCTACAGCAATTAAAGTAAAAAATGCAATTGTTGCTGAAAATTCAAAACCTGCTCTCCAACCAAAATGTTGGCCTAACCATGTTGCTAAAGGTACGCCAATAACAGTAGCAACTGTTAAACCCATCATCATTTGTGCAACAGCTGAAGCTCTTCTTGAAGGACCTGCGAGTTCAGCAGCTACAAGGGCACCGACTCCAAAATATGCACCATGAGGTAATCCCGCAATAAAACGAGAAATTAGAACTGTTTCTGGTGTATGTGCTAAAGCTGTACATGCATTAGCAATACCATAAAACAGCATGAGACAAAGCAATAGAGTCTTTCTCGGCACTTTAGCGCCCAAAATGGCAATAATAGGGGCACCAATAACAACACCTAATGCATAAGCACTAATAAAATGCCCGGCTTCAGGTACTGTAATCTTTAAATTGTGTGCAATTTCTTGAATAAGCCCCATTGCGACAAATTCTGTAGTGCCGATACAGAAACCGCCTACTGCGAGAGAGAAAATTGCCAAGAAGAGTGAGTAGTTTTGAGGAGAAGATGAAAGGGATTGGGGTGACGCCATAATAAATTAATAAAAGGAAACTCAAAAAAGAAAGTATAAGGGAAAAAATAGATCAAAATAATAAAAAACTAGAATCTCGAGAGGAAGTTTGCATATTTAAACTAATAACATTTTATCTTTATATTGAATAATTTATCGAAAGTTTTTATTAAATTATATATGATAAGCACGTAATACTTTAAGCATTACAATAAGTTGTATAAATATTTAAGAAATAGAGAATCTAAATCGTGAGAAAATTAAGTATTGCCTGCCTTATGGGCTTGGTTATGTTATCTATGTCTGGTTGCTCAGTCTTTATGGCGGGTAATCAACCAAGTAAAAAAAATTTAAATGTTTTAAATCCGGGTAGTTCTCGCAATTATGTTATTGCCGAGTTTGGAGCACCTGTACTTTCCGAATATCGTGATGGTACAAGAGTCGAAATTTATACTTTCCAGCAAGGTTATCCAAAATGGGCTAAAGTAAGCCGAGCATTTGGCCATGGCATAGCAGATGTTGCCTCATTTGGGTTATGGGAAGTATTTGGAACACCAACTGAAGCATATTTTAGTGGGAAAGAAACCTCTTATGAAGTAACGTATGGGCAAGATGACTTGGTAAAAAGCTTTAAGCTCATCGATTTTGAGCAGGCATTTCCTAAAGCAAAAGCACAATGATGAAATGAAAAGGGCCATAAGGCCTTTTTCTTTGTCTATATAAAAGGTTCACTAATTTCTATTTAATAAAAATATTTACCTTTATGTTTATGAAAATTCACTTCTTATAAAAAGAATTAAGAAAAGTTCATGTTGAGACAAATTAATTAATATTGTGATAAGATGAATACTGTTCATTAATAGTGATTTATCTAAACTGAATCTAATTGCTGTCAATTAACAGATAAGTTGAAAAATGTATAGATAAATCTATTTGTTCAGGCTTTTGCCCATGTTAGAAATTCGTCATCTTAAAACTTTGGTTGCTTTACGTGAACATGGTTCACTTGTTGCGGCTGCTAATGATCTGTGTTTAACACCGTCTGCTATTTCTCACCAATTAAAAGAATTAGATCATTGGTATGGTGTAGAAGTGGTGAATCGTCGAAGTAGACCTGTTAGTTTTTCAAATGTTGGACAGCGTTTACTCAAATTGGCTGATGATGTATTACCACAAATTCAGATCACACAAAGCGACATTACGCGAATTGTTCATGGGCAAACAGGCAGAATTATTTTTTCCTCAGAATGTCATAGCTGTTTTGACTGGTTAATGCCTTTATTAAATCAATATCGACAGCAGTATCCAGACGTAGACTTAGACTTTGCTTCGGGCTTTGAAGCAAATCCACATGAGCTTTTACAAAATGGTGAGTTTGATTTACTTATTACAGCCGATCCGATCGCATTAAAAGGAATCGAGTATTTTCCAATTTTTGAATATGAGTCGCGTTTGGTTTTATCAAATACTCATCGATTGGTTCGTGCTGAACATATTACAGTTCAAGACTTAGCTGAAGAGGTTCTCATTACTTATCCGGTAGATAAGCACCGTTTAGATATTATGTCGAAACTATTTATACCGGCAAATATTCAACCAAAACAGATTCGAACTACAGATTTAACGCAAATGTTGATTCAACTTGTAGCGAGCGGTCGAGGCATTGCTGCTTTACCAGACTGGGTAGTGAATGAATATGAACAAAAGGGTTGGGTAACTAGCCGCCGTTTAGACTGTGTTTCTGCAACGGGTTTAAGACGTACATTATATGCAGGCTACCGAACTGAAGAAAAAGAGAAGAGCTATTTTGAAGGATTTTTAAAGCAGTTAGAAAAGTTCTCTTTAAAACGTAATGCCTATTATTCTGGATAAAAAATTAATTGAGCTTAAGTGTTAAAAAGGTGCGATTAAGCACCTTTTTAATATCTATAATTTTATTTACCAATGAATAAAGACAGCAAGCCTGCAGCAATCAGGGGACCAACAGGGACGCCTCGGAGTAAAGCAACGCCCGCAACTGTACCAATAAGTAAGCCTGCCACAACATCAGGTTGGCTTGACATAAGTTTCACACCACGTCCACCTAGCCAAGCCACAAGTAGACCAATTGCAATAGCCAGCAAAGATTTAAAACTTATAAAGGATTTTAAAATACTCTCTCCGCTAAGCTTACCACTGGCAATTGGAGTCAGTACGCCAATGGTTAAAATGAGAATTCCTAGGTTAAGACCATGAGCTTGAATATAAGGAAAAAATTGATTTAATGGTGTGATTTTAATGACGATTAAGATGCCTGCGGCAATCGTTACAGCTGCATTTTGACTTAGTAAACCGCAGATAAGTAGAACTAATAAGACAACTAAATTAACATCAAATTGGGCGAGCATGAGAAGCGGCAAGAAAAGCAAATAATTTGAATTGTATAATAATTAAGAGCCAAAATGTGAGGGCTTTTTAAACGTGGAATAGTGTAAAGAAAGCGTTTTCAAGAAAAAAATTAATATATATGACTCAATGATAAGGAGTTTTATTTTTAGTTACGCTTGGTCACAATGTTATATAAATTAACAACTTAAAAGACCATTCTTTTGAGAGATTATGATATAAAAAATAATCAATACTTATAACTACAGGGTCAGCCATATGGATATTATAGATATCAAGATTAAAGATCAGTTCGACAAAATTTATGATGCGAAAGCACAATTGAAGAAAAATTTAGTTGAACATGAAAATGAGCCTTTAAAGTTAAGTCAGCGTATCGAACATATTATTGTGGATAATGAGATCATTTTGCCTACAACAGAATTATTATTTGAAAGTGAGCAAAACGAAAAAATTTATCGAGTCATTGAAGAATAATTTGAAGATGATGGAAGTTAAAAACAAAGTTGATAAAGCAAAAACGTAATAAAGCTCTGAAACTGAGTTAAAATAATGGTTTAGTCCTAAAGAGAAAGCTTTATGCTGCTGGAAAAAATTTTGCAATCACAAGGGTTTGGTTCACGTAAATATTGCCAGCAGTTAATAAAAAATGGTTCTGTAAGTATTGAGGGAGAGATTGTCACTGATCTCAAAAAACAGTTTTCTCCTGAAAATTTAGAATTTTCTTTGTTTGGGGAAACTTATCAATACCGGGAAAAAGTTTACCTCGCTTTAAAAAAGCCGCAAGGTTTTGAGTGCTCACACAATCCTCAGCATCATCAAAGTGTTTTTAGTTTATTGCCTGAAATCATGATTCAACGGGGTGTGCAAGCAATTGGCCGCTTAGATCAAGATACAACGGGCTTACTCTTACTCACTGATGATGGTAAATATTTACAAGCTTTAACTCATCCTCGTAAACACGTCCCAAAGGTTTATCATGTGACGACTATTGATTCAGTCACACCTGAGCAAATTGAAATGCTTACTCAGGGTGTTAATTTACACCAAGAAAAAGGTGTGTTTGCTGCGACAGATGTAGCACTGTTAGGGTCTCATCAATTAACAATGACCATTCATCAAGGCGTTTATCATCAAGTAAAAAGAATGATTGCAGCTGTGGGCAATAAAGTCGAAAAATTACATCGACATCAAATCGGTCAATTGGTCTTACCTGAGATTGAGGAAGGGAATTGGGTATATTTGTCGGAGCAGGAAAAGCAACTCGCTCAAAATATTATTTAAGAAAGCAATGGAATGTCTGAAATTCACTGTCTCGAATAAATCCCATTTTTTCATAGAGACGGTGAGATTCATGATTATTCGTTTGAGTCTCTAAACTAATACGTAAAGCATTTTCTTGTTTTGCAAATAAAATAGCTGTATCAATGAGCTGTTTTGCTGAACCCTGACGTCGGAACATAGGGGTAACATAGACATCATCTAAGATATAGTAAGTAGAGCAAGCAACTGAAGAAAAACCTAAATAAAGCAAAACGAAACCTGTGATTTTTTCATCCTTAATGTGGATGAAAAACACACTTTCTTTATTCTCAAAACGTTGTTTTAAAAAATGATGTGATTCATCAAGATTAGAAGATGCACCATAAAATTGACGGTATTCATCAAATAGAACAGCAAGTTGACTTAGATCTTCATAGGTCGCTCGTCTTACAATCATTAGACGCTCCTTGTATTTATGTTTATATTTTTACAAAGAGAGCATAACTAAAAAAGACGCCAATAGACGTTAAAAGTTGTTTAAAAATGCAACACCGTTAAGTTTTGTCACTTTCACCTAATAGAGCATTTAGCTCTTCAAATAAATCTTCATGGTCATCATCTTCATTTAAATTTGAAGGGTTCTGATTTAATGAAGTTGCTTTTGCTTTTCTCAGTTTTAATAATTGTTCCATATTAATGTTCTGATTTTCGATAGCAAAAGGAATAGATTTAGTTAAGACGACTTGTTTAAAGAACAGTCGTACCGCTTGGGCAGGGGTAATTCCCAATTGTTTAAAAACAGCAAAAGCTTGTTTTTTCTCTTGGGAGTCAAGTCGAACCTGATAAACTTCTGTTTTTCGCATGAATAACAAAACCAAATGATTTTTAATTTTTAGGGATTTATTTTAAACCATCGGAATGTAATTTCAATGTCTTTCAGCATAAAAAATAATCTTTTTGTCATTACGATGAGATTACAGTGTCAATTCAAAGTGTGAATTGAAAACCATTTCCTGTTTTGTTAGCGGGTCTATAAAAGAAATTTGCTTAGCTAAAAGCTGTAAGGGCTGAGAAAAATCATCATCGGCTTTGTGTTGAACTACTGGATAAAACGGATCATTTTTAATCGGTATACCTAAATGATTTAAATGAACACGGAGTTGATGTTGTTTGCCGGTGGTTGGCGTTAAACAATATTTAGCCCAAGATTGATTATGCTGAAGCAGCTCAATTTTAGTTTCGGTATTGGTTTTAGTATGGGGAATAACGCGCATTGTATAAAAGGGTGTACCTTTATCTAAATACAATTTTAAATTCTGAGGAAATTTTAATTCAGCTTTATAGGCAGCGATAGCATGGTAAATCTTATTGACTTGACGATCTGCAAATAACTGTTGGTAAATTCCACGTGACTGTGGTCGTTTGCAAAATAAAACGACACCGGCAGTTTCACGGTCTAACCGATGGATCGGGGTTAAAAACTCATTGCCAGTTTGCTTTTTTAATCGGACTAATAATGTTTCTTGTACATATTGCCCTGTTGGGCTAATCGTTAAAAAATGGGGTTTATCTACAACAAGCAAGTCATCATTTTCAAATAAAATCTGATGTTCAAAGGGAACATGTACTTCGTTAGCAAGGAATCGGTAATAAAAAATATGCGTGTTTGCTATATAAGGGCTGTCTAATGTTAATTTTTCACCATTTGCCGCATAAATAAGCCCATCTTGAAAACGCTGCTGCCACTCTGTTGCTTTTATATGAGGAAAATTTTCACAAAGAAATTGATAGATGGTTTGTGCTGGCGTTTGGGGCGGAAGATAGACTTGGCTTGCGCTTACGCCATCAATCATAGGTGGGAAAAATTCAATCGGGCTAGACATAAAAGTGTGTCAATATTTAATAAATGTGATGTAAAAAAGCCAACTTTAAGCACTTAAGTAGGCTTTAAAGCAGGGCAATGGTATCATATCGATTATTTTGAATCATGTTATGTGTGTTATGTCGTATTCATTGAAAATGGTCTTAAATCATGAAGAAGATACCCAGCGTTTAGCTCAAGCATTGGCGCAGCATGTTCAAGCTGGCGTGATTTATCTGATTGGAGATTTGGGTGCCGGTAAAACGACATTGACCCGTTATTTTTTGCAAGCTCTAGGGCATAAGGGCTCGGTTAAAAGTCCGACATATACGTTGGTTGAACCATATAAAATCAATAATAAAGAAATTTTTCATTTTGACTTATATCGTCTCAATGATCCGTACGAACTTGAATTAATGGGAATCCGTGATTATTTAGATATTCAGGATGCACTATTTTTATTTGAGTGGCCATCAAAAGGTGGAGACGAAATCCCTGAGGCAGATATCGTTATTGATATTCAAAAATCAGATGATGAACTCAATCGTTTCGTCACTTTAACTTTACCAACAGAGCATTTGTACCAGACTTTGCAGGAACAGCTTCATGACTGATGAAAAGCTAACACAACGTCGTATTCATACATTAGACGCCGCGTTAGCCAACCAGATTGCTGCTGGTGAGGTGATTGAACGTCCCTCATCGGTCGTAAAAGAATTATTAGAAAACTCAATTGATGCAGGTGCAACTGAGTTAATTGTGCGGATTGCACAAGGCGGCTCAACATTAATCGAAATTATTGACAATGGACATGGAATTCATCCTGATGATTTACCATTGGCAGTGATGCGCCATGCAACCAGTAAAATTAAAACAGCAGAAGATTTACACGCGATTGTGAGCTTAGGTTTCCGTGGTGAAGCACTTGCTTCTATTGCTGCGGTTTCACGATTGACTTTAACCAGTAGCCAAGATGAAAGCGGAATTGGCCATCAGGTCGAGGTGAATGGTACAGCCTTTGATCATCAACAAGTCCAAGCTGTTGCTGCACAAAAGGGCACCCATATTCGAGTTCAGGACTTGTTTTTTAATGTACCTGCTCGTCGTAAATTTTTAAAAAAACCAACCACTGAATTTGGGCATATTGAAGAAATTGTACGTCGTTTGGCTCTAACACATTTTGATATACGTTTTGTACTTGAGCACAATGACAATATTCGAATTAATTTACCAATAGCAGATAGCGGTGAATTGAGATTTCAGCGTGTACAGCAATTATTGGGTCAACAGTTTGTTCAAAATGCTTACTGGATCGATGCCGAAAGTATTAACATGCGTTTGTCAGGTTGGCTAGGGCATCCTTCTGATGCACGTGCTCAAGCAGACTTACAATATGTGTATGTAAATGGCCGAATTGTGAAAGATAAAACTATTTCACATGCTTTAAGAATGGCATACGACGGTATTTTACATGGTCATCAGCATTCATCTTATTTGCTTTTCTTAGAAGTCGACCCTGAAAATATTGATGTTAACGTTCATCCGACGAAACATGAGATTCGTTTTCTAAATCAACGAGAAGTACATGAGTTTGTCAGACATTATGCTAAAGAAACGTTAGCACAATTTCAGACCGCTAGTGCTGATTTGGCACAAGCCATGAAAGTAGATGATACTCAAAATCTTTCGGTACAACCTCAGCCTAAATATCAAGAACAATTCACATTGCATCGTACAGAGCAAGCTGTTGATACAACTCTAGATAAGCCGAATAGTTCTCAACCTTCGACTGAGCTTTTAACTGATTTTAATAATAGTCGTCCCCAAGCTGTTCACTATGCAGAACAAACTCCAAAATATAATGGTTCTGCGCAGTTAAATAACGCATTAAAGACTTATTTGGCGCCATTACGTGATCAACCTGCTACCAATTTTACAGTTGATGAAAATGTTGAACCAGTTGCTAAAGTAGATGAATTTCCATTAGGTATCGCAATTGCTCAGCTTCATGGAATTTATATTCTGGCGCAAAATACTGAAGGTTTGATTATTGTTGATATGCATGCAGCGCATGAACGTATTTTGCTGCAACAAATGAAAAATGCTTGGGATAAACCTGAGTTTTGGACATCTCAACAGTTACTTATACCTAAAGTCATTTCAATTAGTCGTATGCAAGCGGTACGGGTCGAAGACTTAAAGCCTCAGCTTGAGCGTTTGGGGCTAGAAATTGATTTATATGGCGATGAGCAAGTCATTGTGCGTGGTGTGCCGGCTATTTTGCAAAAAGCAGATTTTGAAAACCTTATTCCTGAACTTCTTAATGATTTAGATCCAAATGATGAAGCTCAAGGATTATTGCAAAAGCGTGATGAACTGTTAGCTGGTATGGCATGCCATGGGGCAGTGCGAGCACATCGACAACTTAGCCTCTCAGAAATGAACGCTTTACTTCGCCAAATGGAACAAACCGAATTTGCCAGTCAATGTAACCATGGTCGTCCAACTTGGCGTGCATTTCCATTATCTCAACTAGATAAATTATTTGCTCGAGGAGAGTAGTTTTACATGTCAAATCAATTGCCCGTCATCAATTTAATGGGACCAACTGCAAGCGGAAAAACCGCTTTGGCATGTGAACTTTATGAGCGTGGAGGTTTTGAGTTAATTTCGGTTGATTCGGCTCTTGTATATAAAGATATGGATATTGGTACGGCTAAACCAACACGTGAAGAGCAGGAGCTATATCCACATCATTTAATAGATATTATTACTCCACTTGAGGTCTATTCGGCTGCCCAGTTTGTTGAAGATGCTTGTGTTTTAATTGACGAGATGCATTCACGCGGCAAAACCCCTATCTTGGTAGGAGGAACTATGCTGTATTTCAAGGCGCTCCTAGAAGGATTATCAAGTAACTTGCCAAGCGCAGATGCAAATGTTCGTGCAGCAATTGAAGAAAAAGCAGCAAATGAAGGGTGGCAAGTTGTTTATGATGAACTGGTGGCAGTAGATCCGGCAGCTGGTGTGAAATTCAAGGTTTCTGATAAACAAAGAATTATTCGCGCGTTAGAAGTTTATCGTATTACAGGTCAACCAATTACCAAATTGCAGGCAGAACAACCAAAAAACGTACCATATCGATACATATTTCATAACTATGCTTTGCTTCCAGATCGGTTAGAATTACATCAACGCATTGAGCAAAGATTAAGCAAAATGTGGGATATCGGTTTTTTGAGTGAAGTTGAATCTCTAATTGAAAAATACGATTTAGATGAAAATTTACCCTCTATGCGTTCTGTTGGTTATCGACAAGCTCTAGAATTTCTATTAAAAAGTGATATGAGTCTCAAAAAAAAGCAAGAAATGGAGGATAAAGCCTTATTTGCAACACGACAACTTGCCAAACGTCAATATACGTGGTTACGTTCTTTGCAAGAAATACACGATTTTAAAACTTACTTGACGATAAAGCAGGCGAAAGAAGACTTGCGAAACTCTTATGGATAAAGCAAAATTTGCACACTGTCTTTTTATAATTTTTAGTTGAAAAATAAAGATAGTTTTTTTGCGCTGATTTAAAAATTTTTTTTTGGAGTTAAAAATGTCTAAAGGTCAAACTTTACAAGATCCGTTCTTAAATTCTCTCCGTAAAGAACGTATCCCAGTTTCTATTTTCCTTGTTAACGGTATTAAATTACAAGGTCATATTGAATCTTTTGACCAATATGTTGTCTTATTAAAAAATACTGTAAGTCAAATGGTTTACAAACACGCAATTTCTACAGTTGTTCCAGCTCGTAACCCACGTCCAGCAGGTGCACAAGGTGCAGGTTTCCCAGCTCAGGGTGGTAGTCAAGGTGGCTTCGGTGGTCAAGGCGCTGGCTTTGGTGGTGCTCAAGGCGCTGGCTTCGGTGGTCAAGGTGGCTTCGGTGGTCAAGGTGGCTTCGGTGGTCAAGGCGGCTTCGGCGGTCAAGGCGGCTTCGGTGGTCAAGGTGGCTTCGGTGGTCAAGGTGGCTTCGGTGGTCAAGGCGGCTTCGGTGGTCATCAAGGCGGTTTCGACAACGATTCTAAATTTGAAGATGGTCAAGACGACGAAAATAATCGTTAATTGATTAGCTTAGAAAAACCAGTCAGTGATGGCTGGTTTTTTTATGGCTTTAAAAATATAAAAAGTATATTCAGTTATTTGTAGTACATCTCGCTTTCTTGAAAATTCAGTTTAATAGGTTCTTCGCAAATGATATTAATATTTGCTGCGGCGCTGTGCAGTGTTCTGGTGTCTGTATTACTAAAAAATTTAAAGAAAAAGGGCTATCAACCCATGCAAATGATTGCATGGAATTATGCAAGTGCTAGCTTGTTATGTTATTGGTGGTTTAAGCCAGATATTCAGCATATTTCTATACAACACATGCCTTGGTGGCTAATCGTTGCTTTAGGCATCATTTTACCGAGTATTTTTTTATGTCTTGCGAAATCCTTAGAGCATGCCGGTATCGTCAAAACAGAAATTGCTCAACGATTGTCAGTGGTACTCTCTTTATTAGCAGCTTATTTCTTTTTTCAAGAACGGTTTAATTCTCTTAAATTATTAGGTATTGGTTTAGGAATTTTTGCTGTTATTTTAATCGTATTTGGACAGATAAATGGCTCTTCAGGCCATCAATCGAAAAAGGCAATTCTTGCGTTAATGAGTGTCTGGTTTGGTTATGCTGCTGTAGATGTCTTGTTAAAATACACGAGTAGTTTGGGGCTACAATTTACGTTAACTTTGAATCTGATTTTTATTACAGCCTTTGTATTATCAATAGTTTATTTATTATTCCAAAAAAAGTCAGCATGGAATTTTAAAAATACTGTGGCTGGATTAATACTAGGTGTACTTAATTTTTCAAACATTGCCTTGTATGTTAAAGCACATATTTTACTTAAAGATTCACCAGCGATTGTCTTTGCAAGCATGAATATTCTAGTGGTATTACTTGGCATAGTTTGTGGTGTAGTTTTATATAAAGAAAAATTAAAACTCCCAACGATTTTAGGAACGATTTTGGGAATAAGTGGATTGGTTTGTTTAGCCTTAGCTATGAAATAGGAGTTCAAAAGACTGTTCTTTTGAACTCTGCTAATCTTATAAATGTGTAAAAATAACTTCATCTGGCAGACGAGATTTTGGCAACTTCGCATTGAAATCATTTTCACTTCTATAGCCAAGTGAGACAATGACAGAGCTACGTAAGCCTTTTTCTTTTAAGCCAAATTCTTCATTTAAAACATCTTCGTCGAAGCCACCCATTGGGGTTGCATCTATGCCTTCAAGACCAGCTGCAAAAAGTAGTTGTCCTAAAGCGATAAAAGTTTGGTTTTCCATCCAGCCAAATAAATTTTTTTGTTCATTGCGATAAAACTCAACGTAGCCATGACGTGTATCTTTTTGACCAAGTTTTGCTTTTTCATCTTTAAATCGACCACTTAAATCATCTTGCTCAAGTAATTGATTTAAATATTCGGGTGAAATATCTGTTCTTGTACAAAATACAAGCGTATGTGATGACTCAAGAACTTTAGGAGCATTATAGGCATATCGCCCTGTTAAGGCTTTAGCAATGCGTTCTTTAGCAGCAAGATTGTCAGCCACCAAGAAATGCCAAGGTTGAATATTCACTGAAGAAGGGGTGAAGCGTAAAATTTCTAATAATTTATTAAATTTTTCTTTGGGAATTTTTTTCTCAGGATCATACGCTTTTGTGGTGTAGCGACTTTTAACCGTATTTAGTAAATCCATACTTACTCCATATCAATCTTATTACAATCGAAGTGTTCTCATCTTTGGCATGATACGCGATTTTGTAGGAAAACATCTGCATTTTAATGTGATAAAGAAATATAATACTTATATAAATTTTTTAATAATTTATTGAAAATGTTTGATTTAATGCCCAAAGATGCAAAGAGTAAGCTGCGAGAAATTAGAGTTGTTAAAGCCTTTATTATTCTTATATTTGTATTGAGTCTTCTTATTTTATATATTGATTATCACAATCATGCATATATAAGTTGGAAATTTATATTTATTGCTAGTATGTGTGTGATTTACGATTCTGATTTAAATAAAAAAATTAAAGAATTAAAAGTTCAAATAAAAAGTGACTAATTTCTAACTAATAATTCCAGACAATCAATTCGAGCTGTTGCGTATTTGAAGAGGGATCAATTTCTAAAATTTGTGCGTGATCTTCTTTCCAGTCACCGAGTACAATCCGTTGTTTATGCTGTACTTTATGAATAGCTGGACGATGAGTGTGTCCATGAATAAGTATGTCTATATCTTTTAGGGCGGAGAGCACGGCTTGTTCATTCACATCCATAATCTCATAACTTTTTTGCTGTTTGTCCGAATGGCTTCTTTTACGAAAACCATTGACAAGTTTCGTGCGGAAACTTAGAGGTGTTCGACGTAAAAAAGCGACTAAAAGGGGATTTCGAATAATTTTTTTAAATCTTTGATAAGAAATATCATCCGTACATAACGCATCGCCATGTTCTAGACGGTATTGGTGACCTGCAATATTAAGATAATAAATATCGGGGAGTAATACACCATTAAACTTATTGAGGAAAACCTGATTTAAAGCAAAGTCGCGGTTACCGACTTGAAAGTAAACACGATTACCTTTTTCATTAAAAGCTTTTAAAGCTTCAACAATTTCGTCGAGCCAAGGAGCTGAATAATCGTCACCAATCCAAGCATTAAACCAGTCACCTAAAATATAAAGCTGTGTTTGTTTATTTTGATAATGTACCAACAAATCTAAAAACCCTCGAACGAGTCGAGGGTGTTCAGGTGACAAATGTAAATCTGAAATAAACAGATAGGTCACAGCTTTATCCTAAAATTATTCAGAAATAATTTTAGCAGATTCGATAACAACGTTTTCTAAAGGAACGTCAGCGTGATAACCACGGTTACCTGTACGTACACTTTTGATCGCGTCTACAACGTCCATACCTTCAACAACTTTACCGAATACAGCATAACCCCAACCTTGTGCAGTTTTTGAAGTATGGTTTAAGAAAGAGTTGTTTTTTACATTGATGAAGAATTGTGCAGAAGCAGAGTGTGGCGCTTGAGTACGTGCCATAGCAATTGTACCAACATCGTTACTTAAACCATTGTCAGCTTCGTTTTCAATTGCATCACGAGTTGCTTTTTCTTTGAAGTTTTCATCCATCCCGCCGCCTTGGATCATGAAACCATCAATGACACGGTGGAAAATAACGCCGTCATAAAAACCGTCACGTACGTATTCTAAAAAGTTTGCTACTGTTTTTGGTGCTTTTTCAGTATTTAGTTCAAGAACAATACGACCTTTATTGGTGTTTAATTCGACTTGAGGAAAACTCATTACATTAATCTCCTAAACATGGGCTTATGACCATGGGTTTTTGGTTGAGAGAAGCATAAGCAAACTGTAAACTACAAGGCAAGTAAAAAACGTTAAAATCTTTGTGAAAAATGAAGATAGCGTTTATTTTTTCGAAATTTTATCTACAAAGAAGTGATTGATACACTATGAAGCCTAATGATGTTGTCTCGAACCTGCCAAACAACCCGACACCGAATACTCATGCCTCTGTCGATTCTGCGCAGCAAGAACAACAGGCTGGATTAGATTTTGTTCGCCAAGTCATTACTGATGATTTAGCTGCCGGACGTACCAAACAAATCGTAACTCGTTTTCCGCCAGAACCAA
This sequence comes from Acinetobacter sp. 766875, assembly GCF_000582055.1. Taxonomy (NCBI): domain Bacteria; kingdom Pseudomonadati; phylum Pseudomonadota; class Gammaproteobacteria; order Moraxellales; family Moraxellaceae; genus Acinetobacter; species Acinetobacter sp. 766875. Next base: position 21,462 of record NZ_JEXX01000027.1, read on the forward strand.
ATGGTTATTTACATATTGGTCACGTAAAAGCAATCTGTCTAAACTTTGGTGTTGCAGAAGAGTTTGATGGACTCTGTAATTTACGTTTTGACGATACGAATCCAGATGCAGAAGAACAAGAATACGTTGATGGTATCGCCAATGATGTGAAATGGCTTGGTTTTAACTGGAATGGTGAACCTCGCTATGCTTCTGGTTATTTTGATCAGCTTTATGCATGGGCAATTCAATTGATTGAGCAAGGTGATGCATATGTTGATTTGCAATCTCCAGAAGAAATTAAATTAAACCGTGGTAGTTTTGTTGAACCAGGGAAAAACTCGCCATATCGTGATGCATCTGTTGAAGAGAACCTTGCTCGCTTTGAACAAATGCGTAGTGGTGAACTAAAAGAAGGTGAAGCTGTTTTACGCGCTAAAATTGATATGGCAAGCCCGAACGTGCATATGCGTGATCCAATTTTGTATCGTGTCTTGCATTCAGAGCATCATCAAACTGGCGACAAATGGAAAATCTACCCAATGTATGATTATGCTCATCCATTGTCTGATGCAATTGAAGGAATCACGCATTCACTTTGTACATTGGAGTTCCAAGATCACCGTCCATTCTATGACTGGATTGTTGAAAAAGTTAAGTCTAAAGCTGTTCCGCACCAATACGAATCATCTCGTTTGAACGTAGATTACACCATTACTTCTAAACGTAAATTACGTAAGTTGGTTGAAGGTGGTTATGTAAATGGTTGGGATGACCCTCGTATGCCAACAGTTGTTGGTATGCGCCGTCGTGGTTTTACACCAGAAGGCTTACGTGATTTCTGTAAACGTGTAGGTGTGTCTAAAACTGACGGTATTGTTGATGTTGCAATGCTTGAGTTCTGTATTCGTCAATCTTTGGAGAATACAGCAGCGCGTGGTATGGCTGTGTTAGATCCTTTAAAAGTGACACTTACAAACTTACCAGAAGATTTAGACCTTACACATGCGCGTCATCCAAATGTCGATATGGGTGAGCGTGTCATTCCATTAACTAAAGAAATCTATATTGACCGTAAAGATTTTGAAGAAGTACCGCCAAAAGGCTTTAAGCGTTTAATTCCGGATGGTGAAGTTCGTTTACGCCATGCATATGTAATTAAGTGTGATGAAGTCATCAAAGATGCAAATGGTGAAGTTGTTGAGCTGAAATGTTCAATCGATCCAGACACTTTAGGCAAGAATCCTGAAGGGCGTAAAGTAAAAGGCGTGATTCACTGGGTATCTGCAAGCAAGGGTATTCCTGCTGAAGTACGTATTTATGATCGTTTATTTACAGAGGCTGACCCTGAAACTGGTGATGATTTCTTAGCGAATTTAAATCCAGATTCTTTGAAAGTCGTTCAGGCTGTGATTGAACCTGCTTTAGCTCAAGCGAAACCAGAAGACCGTTTCCAATTTGAACGTGAAGGTTATTTCGTTGCGGACCAACATGATCATACTCCTGAAAAACCTGTCTTCAACCGCGTTCTTGATTTGAAAGACAGCTTCAAACCTGAGAAAAAATAAGAGATTGCTTATCTCTTATTTTTTCGCAAGACGAGCAACATGTTGTGATAGATAGTCGAGATTGCTTATCTCTTACTTTTTCGCAAGACGAGCAACATATTGTGAGTAGATAGTTGAGATTGCTTATCTCTTACTTTTTCGGAAGACGAGCAACATGTTGTGAGTAGATGGTCGAGATTGCTTATCTCTTACTTTTTCGCAAGACGAACAACATGTTGTGAGTAGATAGTTGAGATTGCTTATCTCTTACTTTTTCGCAAGACGAACAACATATTGTGAGTCAACAACAGATATTAAAAAAGCCCAACTGTAAGGTTGGGCTTTTTTCGGAGGTCTTCTCATCATAATATTCTTTTTCTTTATGATTTCGCTTCCTTGGCAAAAGAGCTTAGGTAGGATTAATCACATAAAAGTAAAGAACTAATAGTATGAGAAGCATTGTTGAAAGCATTAAGTAAGTATTGACCGTATTAAAGCTTTTAAGAAACTTCCAGATATCCATAGTAAATCAGCGTATATTTTATGTTACAAATTAATAATACACTGAAACTTTTCTGAAATGTTTCTAAAAATAAAATATAAAGTTTCTTTGTTTAAAAAATAGTCATAAAATACCAAGTGGTAAAAAATAATATTCATTAAACATTAGAAATTACTTCACTTATGCACTATAACCAATTCTTTTCAAGAATTTTTGAATTAATTCAAATGCAGCGTGTTCAAGTGCAGGGGCATATTCGATATTTTGCTCACGCAATTTAGGAATGGAAATTCCAGCATTACGAAGTTCACATGTGTGACCAATAAGCCATTTTTCAAAGTTTTCTTGAGTCGTCTCAATGTGGAACTGTAAAGCAAGAATATTATTACCCACTTCAAAGGCTTGGTTAGTATAAATATCTGAACTCGCCAAAAGGGCTGCATTTTCAGGAAGGTCGAAAGTATCACCATGCCAATGTAAAACATGGATATTATTAAGCAAAGGCGATAATACCTGATTAGGGCGTAAACTTAAGCTTAAAGCTCCCCAGCCAATTTCTTTTTGATGGCCTGCATATACTTTGGCACCAAGTGCATGAGCTATAAGTTGTGCACCTAAGCAAATGCCAAGTGTTGGTTTATCTGCTGCCAAACGTTGTTTGAGTAAAGCGATTTCATCTTTTAAAAATGGATAATCTTCAGTTTCATAAACTCCGATCGGACCACCTAAAATAATAGTTAAACCGTCATGGGCGAAAGCAGGAGTTAAATCATCTACACCAGCTTCAAAATAACGGACGCGAAAACCAAGTTGATAAAAGACATCTTCTAATGAACCTAAGTCTTCGAAAGCAAGATGCTGAATGGCATAAATAGTTTTAGGAAAGGCGTTTGTAGTACTCATACAAATGATTCATAGAAGATCAATAGGTGGAGTATAGCGATAAATATAAAGAAGAAAATATCCATATAAATCGTCAATACCTGAAAATTGCTATTTTTCGTTAAGATAATCTTGTTACGCAGAAATATTTTGTAGGTAAGAAATATCTATGCGTAACCTACTATTTAAAATAAAAGCTTTGAGTTTTCATTATGGTCGATATTTGAAAGTTGATGTTCATCTTTTAAATTTACTCCTGAAAAGCCAAGCTGCTTCGATTTTTTCATGAGTGCCATTAAACGTTGTACCGCAACTGGAATACTTAAGCCTGCTGAACGGACGTTGGAAATACAGTTGCGTTTGGAGTCAAGGCAACCTGAATATGCATTCCATGTGTAGTAAACTCCCATACTGTCAGGAGAACTTAAACCTGGGCGCTCTCCAATAAGCATAACCAGCATGGAGGCTTTAAAAATTTCTGCAACTTCATCGCCTAAAGCAACTCGGCTTCCTGTTGCAAATATAATTGGCGCAAGGCTCCAGTTTTCTTGTTGAATATGTTCGCTTAGCACTGCAATAAATGCGATAGCATTTGCTTCAATCGCTCTTGCAGAGAGGCCGTCACCTACCACAATACAAACATCATACTGCTGTGGTTTTTTTGCATACTCTTTAATTAAGGCTTCTTTTGATAGATTTGAAAGTTGGCGTCCCAAATCTGGGCGTTTGAGATAAATTTCTTTATTAGCGGCATTACTTTGAACATGAAGAGTTTGAAGTTGCTTTTGCTGTAACTGTTCAGACAAGTAGGGAACATCCATATGTTGATAAACAGCATCTTTTGCTTGCGCATGAGACAACTGGAACTCAAGTAAGGCCCGTGTTGGGATACTGCAACCAGCACGACCTAAAGCAATACGGGCATCAGTAAACTCTTTAAGTTTTTCCCACTGATCCTGATGGGTAGAGGACGGATATTGAATATCACGGTTCAGTTTCATGGTGTTCCCCCTAGTTCATGAGCAGACGAGAGAATTGGTCAGGCATATGGTCTGCCCAACATATTTGAGAGTTTTGCTGTTTAAAAATACCTTGCTGTTCAAGCCAAGCGGAGAACTCAGGAGCGGGTTTTAAACCGAGGAGTTGTCTCAAATAAAGAGCATCATGGAATGAAGTGGTTTGATAGTTGAGCATGACATCGTCCGAACCTGGAATTCCCATAATGAAGTTAATGCCTGCAGCGCCAAATAGAGTAAGAAGCACATCCATATCGTTTTGGTCTGCATCGGCATGGTTGGTGTAACAAATGTCGCAGCCCATTGGTACGCCAAGCAACTTACCGCAGAAGTGATCTTCTAAACCTGCACGTATAATTTGTTTACCGTTAAATAGGTACTCGGGGCCAATAAAGCCGACGACTGTATTTACCAAAAGTGGGTTATATTTACGAGCCACTGCGTAGGCCCGAGTTTCTAAGGTTTGCTGGTCAACGCCGTGATGTGCATTGCTTGATAGGGCACTCCCTTGACCCGTTTCAAAGTACATAACGTTGTGTCCAATGGTTCCGCGCTTGAGTGCGAGGGTGGCTTCATATCCTTCTTGTAATAAATCGAGCGAGATACCAAAACCTTCGTTAGCCAGTTGAGTGCCGGCAATGGATTGGAACATTAAATCAATCGGTACATTTTTTTCAGCAAGTTGAATGCCTGAGCTGATATGCGTAAGTACACAAGATTGCGTTGGAATTTGATATTCCTGAATGACATGATCAAGCAATTTCAGTAGCTCTGACAAATTATGCAGGTTATCCGTGGCAGGGTTAATGCCAATTACGGCATCACCATTGCCATACATCAAACCATCTAAAATACTGGCTGAAATACCGAGCACATCATCGGTAGGGTGATTAGGTTGTAAACGGGTAGAAAGATGACCTTTTAAACCAATGGTGTTACGAAACTGGGTAATGACTTCACATTTGCTGGCGACATAAATCAAATCTTGATTGCGCATAATTTTGCTGACAGCAGCCACCATTTCTGGAGTTAAACCTGATGCTAAAGCTTTTAAGCTTTGGGCAGTTGCATCTTCTCCAAGTAACCAATTTCGAAAATCACCTACTGTAAAGTGTGAAATAGGGGCAAAGGCTGTTAAGTCATGTTCATCAATAATCAGACGCGTAATTTCATCAGATTCATAATCGACTACAACTTCATTTAAAAAGTTTTTCAGTGGCACATCGGCCAAAGTCATTTGTGCCGCAACATGTTCGGTTGCATCTCTGGCAGCTATACCTGCTAGCTCATCGCCTGAACGTAACGGTGTAGCTTTTGCCATCAAAGTTTTTAGGTCAGCAAAATGATACTGTTGATTGGCGACAATATTGCGATAACTCATAGTTGCATCCCTTTTTATAGTTCTTGTTCGGCAGCTTTAATATTTGCAAACTCTTCTTCTGGTGTACCTTTCACTAAATGATAGCGGCTGTAGAATAAGAAGTAAGCAATAAATACGACATAGATGCCGGCAGCAATAAACCAAACTTTCGGATTAACAACAAAACCTGCGACCACAGCTGCGACTGCTAAAATGAGTGCAATACTTGAGGTTACAATGCCACCCGGAGTTTTATAAGGACGAGGCATGTCGGGTTTAGATAAGCGCAGTTTGATGTGGGATAAAAGAATCAACACATACGAAATGGTTGCACCAAAAACCGCGATTAAAATCAATGAATCACCTTCTTTGGTAAGTGAAAGCAGGAACCCGATAATGCCCGGAATAATAATTGCCAGATAAGGGGCTTTGTTTTTATTAGTTAATGAGAGTGAAGTTGGTAAGTAACCAGCACGTGACAGTGCAAAGATTTGACGCGAATAGGCATAGATAATTGAGAAGAAACTTGCGATTAAACCAGCTAAACCCACAAAGTTTACGAATGTCGCAAGCCAAGTGTTGGTGCCATAAACTTTCACTAATGCATCTACCAGAGGGGCACCTGAGTTTTGTAAAGTACTTGCACCTGCTGCGCCTGCACCCAAGAACAAAATGAGCATAGCAAACGCGGTTAAGATGAGCATTGCACCGATTAAACCGCGTGGCAGAGATTTGGCTGGATCTTTTGCTTCTTCTGCTGCTAACGGCACACCTTCTACTGCAAGAAAAAACCAGATTGCAAAGGGAACCGCGGCCCAGATGCCCAAATAGCCATGAGGTAGAAAACGGCTTGCACCAGTTGCTGTGCTAACGGGAATATCTAAAAGGTTTTGTGCATTAAAATGTGGGATCATTGCTGTAATAAAAACAACAAGAGCAACAGCAGCGACTAGCGTAATGGCAAACATGATTTTCAAGGCTTCGCCGGCACCTTTGAGATGTATACCCATAAAAATGGCATAACAGGCGAGGTAAATCATCCAGCCATTAATACCAAATAGAGATTCGCAATAACCACCAATAAATACGGCAATAGCAGCAGGCGCAATTGCGTATTCAATTAAAATCGCCGTACCTGTTAAGTAGCCTCCGAAAGGACCAAAGGCAGCACGTGCAAAACTATAACCGCCACCTGCTGTCGGCATCATGGTGGACATTTCTGACATAGAAAGACATAGACATAAGTACATAAGCGCAGCAAGAGCAGTGGCAATAAACATACCACCCCAACCACCTTGGGCAATACCAAAGTTCCAGCCGGCAAAATCACCTGATATCACATACGCTACGCCTAAACCAATCAGGAGTAACCAACCCACGGTACCTTGTTTAAGTTGACGCTGAGCAAAATATTCTGCTGATGAGACTTCTGCACATGAAGAAATAACGGAAGCTGTTTCTGGTTGATTCATACAATACTCCTGCGAGTTGGTTTGTATGAATGAATGCAAAAGCAATGCCTAAATGATGTGCTTTAAATATTAGATGACGCTTTTTTATTCCGGATAGTAAAAATTTGAGAGCTGGCTGTACTAAATAAAAAAGCCAGCAATCTAAATTACTGGCTTTTTATACAATTACTGAGCTTGCTTCCTTCTAGCGTTGATAGTTTGGTATCAACTTGGTGCGAAACTTAGAAGAAGCCCATTGGTTTAGTTGAATAACTTACTAACAAGTTTTTAGTTTGTTGATAGTGATCTAGCATCATCTTATGGTTTTCACGGCCAATACCAGACTTTTTGTAACCACCAAATGCAGCATGCGCAGGGTAGATGTTATAGCAGTTTGTCCAGACACGACCCGCCTCAATAGCGCGACCAGCACGGTAAGAAATATGGGCTGAACGTGACCAAACGCCAGCACCTAGACCATACATGGTGTCATTGGCAATTTTGATTGCATCGTCAAAGTCTTTAAATGTTGTCACAGCAAGTACAGGTCCAAAAATTTCTTCTTGGAAGACTTGCATGCTATTGTGGCCTTTAAAGATAGTCGGATCAACATAGAAACCGTCACCTACCTCTTTACGGCCACTACCACCTAGTAAGAGTTCTGCACCTTCTTCGCGGCCTGTATTAATACAACGTAAGATTTTCTCTTGTTGTTGTAACGATGCTTGAGCACCAATCATGGTTTCAGTATCGAGAGGATGACCAGTTTTAATGCGTTTTACACGTTCGACGGCCAACTCTAAGAATTGATCAGCAATACTTTCTTGTACTAAAGCACGAGAAGGACAAGTACATACTTCACCTTGGTTTAAGGCGAACATGGCAAAACCTTCAAGTGTTTTTTCTAAGAAGTCATCCTGTTTATCCATGATGTCTTCAAAGAAAAGGTTCGGTGACTTACCACCAAGCTCTAACGTAACTGGAATAATATTTTCGGTCGCATATTGCATCACCATTTGGCCAGTTTGTGTTGACCCTGTGAAAGCAATTTTGGCAATACGTGGATTGGTTGCTAACGGACGACCAACTTCTGCACCGAAACCATTCACAATATTGAGTACGCCCGGCGGTAAGATATCTTGGATGAGTTCGGCAACCAGTAAAATACCCACTGGCGTTTGCTCAGCTGGCTTAATTACTACACAGTTACCAGCCGCTAAAGCAGGAGCGAGCTTCCATGCAGCCATTAAAATCGGGAAGTTCCATGGAATGATTTGTCCGACCACACCTAGCGGTTCATGGAAATGATAAGCGATAGTATCTTCATCGATTTCAGAGATGCCGCCTTCTTGAGCACGAATACATCCAGCGAAATAACGGAAATGGTCGATTGCAAGTGGAAGGTCAGCGGCTAAAGTTTCACGGACTGCTTTACCGTTATCCCAAGTTTCTGCAACCGCAAGCATTTCAAGATTTGCTTCTAAACGATCGGCAATTTTTAAAAGTATATTTGAGCGTACCGTTGGAGATGCTTTATTCCATGTTGCTTTAGCTTTGTGCGCTGCATCTAACGCGAGTTCAATGTCTTCGGCACTAGAGCGTGGAATACGTGTAAAGGCTTTTCCGTCAACGGGAGATACATTGTCAAAATACGCACCCTTTACAGGTGCGACCCATTCACCGCCAATAAAATTTTCATATTGTGATTTGAATTGAACTTTTGAGCCTGGTTGATTTGGATCGATATAGCGCATATAAATATTCCTTTGCTTTTTAGGACTAAAGACTAACAAGAACCCTGTCAGTAGGTACTTTCGTACTTTGTATAATTAGGATATAAAGAAGAAGGTTGGAGAAAGGTTGGAATAGAAATGTGGATATATAAGGAATTTACAAATGTTCACAAAAAAGGATTTATTGCAGCAACGGACGTTGATTGATCAACTGCGCACGCAAAATAGTCTCTCTCCTCATAACGCTGCCAAACTCGGCCAAAGTATTGCAAGCTCATGGGAGCGATCAGCTTCTGCTGCGATTCCTAAAGAACGCTTTGCGGCTCCATTAGTCGAAAAAAAATCTGCTTCACAAAATGCTTTAGATATGGCTTTAAGTCAGTGTGGTGACGACTTACGTCATATTGCAGAACAATCTTCAATGGTGATTGCTGTCGGTGATATAGGCAGTACCATTATTTGGACTGCACCCAGTGCCCAAATGCAAAGTGCTGCTGAACGCGTGCATTTTGTAAAAGGCGGACAGTGGCGTGAAGAATTTGTCGGTACAAATGCCTTAGCTTTATCTTTAAAAACTCAACAATCAAGCTGTGTTTTTTCAAATGAACATTACATGGAGTCGATTCATGATTGGGTATGTTATGCCGCACCAATTATTGATCCATATTCAAAACAAACACTAGGGGTGGTTGATTTATCAACTACATGGAAGAATCATAATAGTTTAGGAATATTGGCTGCCGAACGTTGTGCATCCATTATTCAATCTGCTTTGCTAGAGCAGCAACGCCAACAATTACATATTCGGGCATTTTCGACGCCACAAGTTAAATTTAATGGTAAAAGTTTATTATTAACACCACGGCAAATTGAAATTTTAACCATATTGGCACTATGTCCACACGGCTTAACTTTAGAACATCTTTATCAGGCACTCTATGGTGAGCGCAAAGTCAGCATGGGTACGCTTAAGGCTGAAATGTCTCAACTACGAGATATTTTAGGCGGTTTGCTTGGTTCACGCCCATATCGGCTACTTGTGCATGTTGAAGCCGATTTCTTACAAGCTGAACAAGCACTCGATGCAGGATATGCGGCTTCTGCTTTACAGCTTTATACCGGTGTTTTTCTGGCAAAAACCGAAAGTCCGTTTCTGTGTGCATGGCGCGACTGCCTTGAGTCACGCTTGAGCGATGCAATTTTTAAAACCCAAGAAACGGATTTATTACTTAAGCATTTAGCTCATTTTCCCGAAGCAATCGATGCGGTAGAACGTCTTATGGAATTATTACCGAGTGAACATCCTGCGCATCAACTGCTGGTGAAATATATTGACTCGCCTAAGCTAAGTTAGGTGATTTTTTGATCCAGCCACTGGAATAGTTGTTGATAGACTTGATTCCGCACTGGCTGGGCCGAAAGGACTAAATCGTGTAAGCCATTGTGAATAGAGACAACCGAAACATCACCCTTTATTTTTTTACCGAATTTCGCAATGTCTTTAACATCTAAAATAACATCACTTTGGGTTGCATCTGGTCCCCATTTACGAGGATTTTTAGTTTGGTGCGAATGCATAATCAGTGCGGGGACGTTTAGCTTAACGCCGTGGTGAATTTCTTTTTGTGCTGTATGAATCGCATGTAGAAAGCTAAGTTGAACTGTAGGGGCAGAGGTCGGTTTCCAATCCAGGTTGAAGTCCCATTCACCCTTAAGTTGTTTGTGAAGACTGGTGGTGTACCATTTGTTAAGTTTGCTTGGAAATTTAACTTTAGGCAGATATTTTCCTACTCGACTGAGCATTGGAATACCAAATTTCTTTTCAACTAAACTTAAATTGAAGTCGTAAAACGGACTATTCGCCCATAGTGCTTTAATAAGTGGATGATCTGGATGATGAGTAGCATAAAGCGTTGCTGTCAAACCGCCAGTCGAATGACCTGCAAGTAATACTTGTGTATGTTTTTCTTGGCCAATGATCTCTAATGCTTGAGTAATTTCGGCATCATATTCATTTAAATCAAGCACATTATAGAAAATTTGATGAGGCAACTTTGAGCGGCCATATTTTCTTAAATCGAGTGCATAGAAGTCATAGCCATGCGCATTGAATTGCTCGGCCATTTCAGTTTGAAAGAAATAATCTAAAAAACCATGAATATAAAGTACGGCTTTTTGAGTTGGCTGAGTGGCCTTTTTACGAACTAAGGTGGCTATAACTTTACCTTCATAATCATCTGGAAAGTTGAGTGTTAGCTGTTCGTAGCCGGCACCTAAAATATCTGGGGCATAATTGTGTTTAGCTGTAGATGTATTCATTTTTATCGAGCTATTGTCATTAAGTCATGTTGAGTATCCTTCAATGAAATGGGCAAATTGTCAATCAGGTTTAGAGAAGGTTGGAGTATAGGTTTTAAAAAAAGGGAATACCGCTGGAGCTAAGTATTCCCAAAAAGTAAGTCAACGGTCGGAGGGATTTGACTTACTACAGGAACATACCGTTACATCAGTATTAAAGAGCGGCTTTAAAAATCTCCACAACTTGTGCATGGTTTGCTTTACGAGGGTTGGTCAGCATACATGCATCTTTTTGAGCGTTATCGGCCATCACCGCGAGGTCTTCGGTTTTTACGCCCAACTCTGTTAAGCCAGATGGGATACCAATTGAAGAAGACAGTTTACGGATGGCATCAATTGCAGCATACGCAGCTTCTGTTACGGTGAGACCTTGCGTATTTACACCCATTAACTCTGCGATTTTTGCATAACGATCTGGACAAGCAATTAAGTTAAATTCACAAACATGTGGTAGCAAGATTGCGTTACATACACCGTGAGGTAGGTTATAGAACCCGCCTAACTGGTGAGCCATTGCATGGACATAACCTAAAGATGCATTGTTAAATGCCATACCAGCCAAGTACTGCGCATAACTCATTGCATCACGTGCTTCGATGTTTTCACCATTTGCGACAGCGGGTTGTAACCATTGACTAATCATGGTGATTGCTTTTTCAGCACACGCATCGGTAATTGGGTTTGCCGCCGTAGACACATATGCTTCAACCGCATGGGTTAACGCATCCATACCAGTTGCTGCTGTTAAACCTGCTGGTTTTGCAATCATGAGTTTCGGGTCATCGATAGCAATAAGTGGGGTACAACGCCAGTCAACAATTGCCATTTTTACGTGAGTGTCTGTATTGGTAATAATACAAAAGCGAGTCATTTCAGATGCAGTACCTGCCGTTGTATTCACTGCAATCAGTGGTGTCATTGGTACTTTACTTTTATCGATGCCTTCGTAGTCACGAATATGACCACCACCTGCAGTGACCAAACCAATTCCTTTCGCACAGTCATGAGATGAACCACCGCCTAGCGAAACAATAAAGTCACACCCATTGTCGTTATAGGCTTTCACGCCATTGTGAACATTAATATCGGTTGGGTTAGGTTCCGCGCCCGGGAAAATATGGCTCGCTACGCCTGCTTCGGTTAAATAGCTTGCAATAAGATCTGCAACGCCAAATTTAAATAGCCCTTCATCGGTCACAATTAATGCTTTTTTTGCGCCGAGATTTTGTGCTTTTGTACCAATTTCTTTGGCACATCCTGGACCAAAGAGTGATACGCAAGGAATATAAAAACCGTTTGTTTGATCTGCAATATTTTTAAAAGCCATGGAGTGATTCCTTTTTCCATAAATCCATTGTTTGTTATTACAGGTGAGCCTCACCATGGGCTTAGTATTGTGATGTATAGATTATTTTCCTACCTACCAAAAACCTACCAAATATTACTTAAGTTTTAATTGTTGATTTTTAATGACTTTATATAAAATTTGGCGCATTCATTTAATTTTTTCGGGAAAATCGTTAAGCTATGGGCTGTTGAAGATGTACATATGAGATTATGAAACAGGAAACTGCACTTAAACTGCTCAAAGCAGGTGAAAATGTTTTTTTAACCGGTTCGGCTGGTGCAGGGAAAACCTATACACTCAATCAGTACATTCAATATCTAAAAGCACGTAAAGTGCCTGTAGCGATTACAGCATCGACAGGTATTGCTGCAACGCATATGAACGGTATGACCATTCATACGTGGGCGGGCATCGGCATTAAAGATCAGTTAACTGACGACGATCTAAAACGTATGAAAGAGCGTAAATATCTCAAGGAACACCTTGAAAATGCGCAAGTTCTCGTCATTGATGAAATCTCGATGTTACATGCAAAGCAGCTCAATCTGGTCAATCAGGTTTTAAAATATTTTAAAGAAAGTGATGAAGCTTTTGGTGGCATTCAAGTGATTGTGGCTGGAGACTTTTTCCAGTTGCCACCTGTAGGCCGTAATGGTGAAGCTAATCGCGATAAGTTCTGTTTTATGTCAGATGCATGGGTCGAAGCCAAATTCCGCGTATGCTATTTAACAGAACAGCACCGCCAAGACGATGAAATTTTAAATCAGATTTTAAATGCCATCCGTGCGCAAAGTATTCAAGTTGAACATTTGCAAGCTTTACATCAATCACGTGCACATGACATTGGTGAGACATTTACTCGCCTTTATACACACAATATGGATGTCGACAATATCAATTATCAGCACTTAAATGAAATTGATAATGAAGGGCATCAATTCAACGCTGTTTTAGATGGTAATGAAAAACTATTAGAAACTTTAAAATCCTCAGTTCGTGCACCAGAAGAACTAACTTTGAAAAAGCATGCCAAAGTCATGTTTGTAAAAAACAACTTTGATATGGGTTATATCAACGGAAGTTTAGGTGAGGTGATCGGCTTTGAGGAAGATGATGAAAACGGGTTACTGCCAAAAGTAAAATTAACTGACGGTACAACTTTGCTGGTCGCACCTGAAACATGGTCAATTGAAAATGAAGCCGGAAAAGTCATTGCAAGTTTCCAGCAAATTCCACTTCGTTTAGCTTGGGCGATTACCATTCATAAAAGCCAAGGTATGACTTTGGAGGCTGCTGAAATTAACCTGATGCATACCTTTGAAAAAGGGCAAGGTTATGTTGCGCTCTCACGTTTGAAATCTTTAACAGGATTAAAATTATTAGGATTTAATGAGCAGGCCTTAGAGCTAGATAGTCTTGCTGTAAAAGCTGATCGCCGTTTTCAGGAATTATCGGCTGAAGCCGAAGATAATTTTGCTGATGTCGATTTAACCGTCCAGCACAAAGCCTTTATCCGTCACTGTGGCGGCACCTTAAATGAAACCGAGATTTCTCGTAATGAGAAGAAACTCGCAAAAGGTGGTAAGCAAAATTATGCTACGGCAACGCTAGACGAGACACGTGTCTTGTTTGAAGAAGGTTACGAAATTGAAGATATCGCGCATGAACGTGGTCTAACACCAGCAACTATTATTAATCACTTGGCTCGACTTCATAAAGAGCAAAAACTAGATATTTCGGTTGCTCACCCAGGTGAAGAAGTGGTCGAAGAAGTGCGTAAAATTTATAAGAAGTTGAAAAAGCGTCAAAATCCAGATCATTTTTCTGATGATGGTTCGATCAAACTAAGACCAATTGTTGAAGCAACTAGCCCTCGAATGGGATATGATCAAGTTCGATTAGCTTTATTATTTATTGAATAAAGTTCAATGGGCTTAATGACTTATTATATAAATTGAGGTGGCTATGCCGCACGTTGTAGTTGATTATTCAGATAACTTAACTGGACTAAATGCAAAACAATTACTTGAAGAAATTAATACCACGCTGATTGAAACAGAGTTGTTTAGTCCAGAAGACATCAAAAGCCGTGCACGTAAAGATGAAGTTTTTCTGATTGGCTTAGGGGTTGATCAAGCTTATATTCATGTAAAGGCGTATATTTTGTCTGGAAGAACTGCCGAACAAAAACAGCTTATGGGGGAGCAGTTATTAGCGGCGCTCAGCAATAAAAAATATCTACCACAAGAGTTTACTAAAGAAATTCAATTGTGTATTGAGCTTATCGACATGCCAAGAGACGATTATTTTAAGCAAGTTGTATAATTCTAAAAAACGCAATTTCGATCAAGAATAGCGATGAGCACTATGTAAAAGTAGTGCTATCGAATGAACAGACATGAATGTATGGCTGTATATACACAAAAGCTGCAACTGGTTTGCGATTATATTCAAAGACATCTAGATGAAGACCTAGATGTTGATCGATTGAGCCAGATCGCTGCTTTATCTAAGTTCCATTTTCATCGCATTTTTGCCATTCATATTGGTTTAAATGTGATGAAGTTTATTCAACTTTCTCGTTTAAAGCGGGCCTCATTTCAATTGGCTTTTGAACCTGATCTCAAGATTATTGAGATTGCATTACAAGCAGGGTTTGATAGTCCAGAGGCATTTACTCGTGCATTTAAGCGTTCATTTGATCAAACTCCTCGAGCTTTTAGAGATAAACCGGACTGGGAATCTTGGCATCAGAAGTTTGTTTTTACGATTCCGAAAAGTGAGTTAAAAATGAATGTAAATATTGTTGAGCGACCTGCTGAAAAGATTGCGTATTTATCGCATTTAGGAAGCCCTGATAAATTCTTTGAAACGGCTGCACGTTTTATTGCTTGGCGCAAAGAAACAGGTTTGTCACCAGTGACCAAGTCTAGAACTTATGGTATTCCTTTTGCTGACCCTGAACAGACTCCATCTGATGAGTTTCGATTTGATATTGCCGGTTCAATTGAAAAGGCTGTACCTGAAAATACTTACGGTGTACAGACAGGTGAAATTCCTGCGGGGCGTTATGCAACCGTAAGACATTTGGGTAGCCATGACCAGATTAAAGATAGCGTCTATTACATCTTTAGAAACTGGTTACCTGAGCAACCAGAAGAGGCAGGGGATTATCCGATTTTCTTTCACTATCATAACTTTGTGCATGATGTGAATGAATGTGACCTTGTGACAGATATCTACTTACTTTTAAAGTGAGTCTAGTGTCATTCAGGCATAACTTAGGTTATGCCTGTTTATTTAAAAGTTTGATATCTGCATATTGCTCAATCAGATTGTCATCTAGCATATGGATATAATCCATAAATATGCTACTAAAACTACCCATCGTTTGTGCTTGATTTGCAGCAAGTTTACCTGCAATTGCAAAATGAATATGAGCTGAAAGAGCTGCAATAGTGGGTGTCGTCACAGCGCTATAGGCTGCAATTAATGCACCCAAAGCGCAGCCAGTTGCGGTAATTTTGGGTTGTAAGGGGCTTCCACCATTTACTTGAATCACAGCATCTATTTCTTTAGACAAAATGTAATCTGATTCACCTGAAATAGCGATACAGCTTGTATGCGTTAACAGTGAAAAAGCTTGTTGATAAGCTTGGTCACTGCTTAAAGTGCTGTCTACACCTTTTGATTGAACCTGATTGCCTGCAAGCGTGCTAATTTCTGAGGCATTACCACGTATAACGTTTGGCTTGAACTGCAAAAGCTCGTCTGTCATTTGACTGCGCCAAGTTAAAATTGGTCCGTAGCCCACCGGATCGAGTACCCACGGTACTTCATTAAGCTGTGCGGTCTTGGCAGAGATTTGCATGGCTTGCATTTGCTCTGAAGTCGGTGTACCCAAATTAATGCTTAAAGCCGATGAAATTCTGGTAAAGCTTTCTGCTTCATAAGGATTATCAATCATGGCAGGTGAAGCACCGGAAGCGAGTAATACATTGGCTGTATAGTTGGCAGCAACGCTGTTGGTAATACATTGCACAAGAGGCGTTTTTGCCTGCATGTTTTGCCAAGCTTCAATCACCTGTTCAATGAGGTTGGATGTCGAAGTCATCTGATAATCCTTATTAAGCCAGAGATAAGAAATTTAACGGGTAAAATAGTGATCTTGATGTTTACAGTTTTGGCAAATCAACGACACATAATCTGCTGCATCATAATCAACACTTAGATCATTTGAACCACAGTACATACAGCGTTTAACCGAATAAAAGTTTAACCGAGGTTCAATTTTTCGCCATGCTTTCCATACAGGTTGTACAAAAATCTGTTCGTCATAACCTAAAAAGCGGTTAAACAATATGTGGCTCATTTTACTGTAAGGAATATTGTACGGGCGTGGCAACATCGAAGTTTCCCACTTTTCTGCCAAGGCTCTTTCCCGATATTGCTCTAAAGTTTTCTTTAATAAATTAGTATTAATAAACTTTTCATTACGTGGCTGTAGCGCCTTTTGTTTATAAAGGTATTCAAGTGCAGTCTGAATAAGATAATAAATTTGCCCAATGGCCAGTGAGTCCATTAAACGATAGCAAAAAGTTTGAAAGTTAGAGCTACCTGCAATTTGAATACCCCATGTTCGGCAGTAGAACTGCATAAACTGGATAATTTCTTGATAGAGCACCTGAAACAGGACGTCTTTCACTTCATCGGCACTACGAAATGGAATACCAAGACTTAAGTTTTCATAAAACCAGTGACGTAGCTGCTGGGCTACACTAAATAAGCTTGGGTCACTATAACCATCTAAACGAATGTTTAAATAAAAGCATTGTGGTTCGTCAGATTGATCCTGTGCATTTAAAATCCCATCTTTATGAAGCTGTTTAATCAGATGGCTTTGGAACATCCAGTTGGGGGTAATCGGCTGATATTTTATCTGGTCCCAGTGAATGTATTCGTCATGTGCAACGTCATCACGAGCATAGTCATCAAGTAGGCTCAATAAAAAAAGTTTATGTAAAAAACTCAGTTGTTCCAAACTGCGTTGTGGCTGATCTTTTGACTTAAACTGGCGTTGTTCTTGTAGGCGGGGTTGCTGTAAAAGTTTCTTTCTTTGTTTTGTGCATTGGTCACAGTGGCACGTCATTTTTGTGTCTTTAAATACACGATGTTGGCAATGGCTACATTCATGAAATTGAACGTCTTGCTCAAATTGTTCGGCATCTACCCAATACATCGACGCTTGGCAGAGAGGGCAATGGCTACTTTCATCTAGCTGTTTTTGTAGAATTTGTAAGGCCATTTTGCTCCGAGCGTTTAAATCAATCACGACTGACCTATTATACACAGCCGCATTGCCGATAGCTGTGATTGTCTTTTTGTTTGGTGCAAAAATAGAAAACCTAAAGTCTTTGTTTTGACTTTAGGTTTTCATAAGCGGTTAAAAGTTAAGATTAAACAGGGCACGGTAAGGTCTCATCATTTTGTCCAAGTTTTTTGGCATTGATAAGTGCCTGCACTTTTTTACTTGGTAATTTCACTTTACCTAAGGCGTCATAAGTATTAACGATAGTAGTTACCTCCTGAGCAGTCATTGAAATACCTTCAGCAGACAAGAACACAGCAATCACATGATGGTCGAGTCCTGCTGCATCTAGATCATGAATCGCTTTAATGTTTTCTAAACGATGTAAATAAGTTTTTAATTCCATAGTGAGTTCCTCTTGTTCTGATTGAAATACTTATACTGGTATATTGGATAAGGCAAGAACCATGCCCAAAATGTAAGCAGCTCCTAAAAAATGTTAAAAGCGAAAGGAGTTTTATTTTTATTGTATAGATTGATTATATAAGCAGCGATTATCGTAATTTTGGTCTAATCTGTGCTAATAAAAGACGATTCTAATTTGAAATGTATAAATGAAGTCCCATTAATTTTATAAAGGTAAACAAACATAGTATGTATGAATGTGTATGATCAAATTCATAAAATTCGTACTACGGTTTCCGAAAAGTATATAAGGAATAAAGATGAATATTGCGGCGCAGCCTCCAGTTCAGGCAGATCAAACAGTTTATTTAAAAGATTATCAAAAACCTGCGTTCTTGGTTGAATCAATTAATCTTGATATTCAAGTCTATGACGATAAAACAATTGTTGATTCAACATTGGTCATGAAGCGTCAAACTGCTGGAGACTTGGTGCTATTGGGCCGTGATCTTGAGTTGCAATCTATTCAGCTCAATGGCCAAGATCTTACTCCTGCACAATATTCACTCGATAGTGAACAACTGGTGATCACTGATGCACCAGATGAAGTCATTTTACAAACTCAAGTTATTATTCACCCTGAAACCAATACTCAGCTTGAAGGTTTATATAAAGCTGGTGACTTATTTGTAACGCAAAATGAGCCTGAAGGTTTCCGTAAAATTACCTTCTATCCAGACCGTCCAGACGTACTTTCAGTTTTTACGACACGTGTAGAAGCAGACAAAAAATATCCGGTATTACTTGCTAACGGTAACTTGCTTGAAACAGGTGAAGTTGGTGAAAACCGCCACTTTGCGATCTGGCAAGACCCGACTAAAAAGCCAAGCTATTTGTTTGCTTGTGTGATTGGTGATTTAGCTGTTCTTAAAGATCGTTATACCACTTCAGAAGGGCGTGATGTCGCTTTAGAAATCTATGCGATTGAGAAAGATATTCCAAAATGCCATATCGCGATGGAAGCATTAAAGCATTCTATGCGTTGGGATGAAGAACACTACGGCCGTGCTTATGATCTCGACAACTATATGATTGTGGCGGTGAGCCAGTTCAACATGGGTGCAATGGAAAATAAAGGTTTAAATATCTTTAATACCTCATGTGTACTTGCCGATGAAGAATATACAACTGACGCAGCCATTATGCGTGTACAGTCTGTGATTGCCCATGAATATTTCCATAACTGGACAGGTAACCGTATTACTTGCCGTGACTGGTTCCAGTTGTGCTTAAAAGAGGGGCTAACTGTATTCCGTGATCAGTCTTTCTCGGAAGATTTACAATCTGCTGCGGTTCAACGTATTGACGATGTCGCTGTTCTTAAATCGCATCAATTCCCAGAAGATGCAGGTCCATTGTCGCACCCACCACGCCCAGATCACTTTGTAGAAATTAATAACTTCTATACAGCGACTGTTTATGAAAAAGGTGCGGAAATTAACCGCATGATGTCGACATTACTGGGTAAAGAAAAATTCCGTCAGGGAACGGATGAATATTTCCGCCGTCATGATGGACAAGCCGTAACTGTTGAAGACTGGGTTGCTGCACTCTCTGCGGGTTCAGGTGTTGATTTATCTGCATTCTTAACTTGGTATAACCAACCAGGTACACCAAAGCTTGAAGCGAAAGGTGAGTACGATGCAGCAGCACAAACTTACCGTTTAAGTTTTAAACAAAGCCTAAAAGCACATCCTAAATATCCAAACTTAAAAGCTGTTCCAATTCCTGTGGCTTTAGCGCTATTTAATGCTAAAACAGGTGAACAATATACATTGCACAGTGACAGCCTATTTGTAAACGATGTTAAAGATGGGGTGTACTTGTTTGATCAAGACGAGGCAACCATTGAGTTTACAGGTGTGACTGAACAGCCAGTTGTTTCGTTACTCCGTAATTTCTCTGCGCCTGTAAATCTTGTATTTGACTATACCGATGCAGAATTAGCTTTCTTAATTCAACACGAAACGAATGGTTTTAACCAGTGGCAAGCAACTCAAACCTTGCTTGAGCGTATTTTGTTAGAAGACCATTCTGCCGATGCGTACATTCAAGCAATTCAGAGCACTTTGCCTGAGTTGGTTGGCCGCGACCCACTTTTAGCATCACGTTTGTTTGATGTACCAAGTGAAGGTTATTTGGGTAGTCGCATCGATCAGAACTATGCACCAGCCGATGTTCATGTAAAACGTGAAGCCTTGTTGAATCGTTTAGCACAAGAGTTAGGTTCATTCTGGAAAGATACTTACCTTACCCTTGACCCAGACCAGCAAAAAGAATTTTCTTTAGCGATGGGTGTACGTGCATTAAAAAATATCATGCTCATGATGATGGCTCGTCAGGGCGACCAAACTGCATTTGAATTAGCACATGTGCAATACCAAAACACAGGCAATATGTCTGAACGTTTAGGTGCGTTACGTGTATTGGTTTGGCAAAATGCACCTCAAGCTCAAGATGCCCTAACTGATTTCTATGACCGCTTTAAAGATGAAGCATTGTCTTTAGACCAATGGTTTATGATTCAGGCAGCAAATCCAAATGCCACTGTTGAGACGATTGAATATCTCACTCAACATCCTGATTATGACCTCACGACGCCAAACCGTATTCGCGCCGTAAGTGGGGGCTTGTCAAATAACCCTGAAAATACTTGGGGCTTTGGTGTAGCGCACTTTATTAATCTTGCACAATATCTTGATGAGAAGAACCCGATTTTAGGGTCACGCCTATTACAGGTATTGTCACGTTGGTACACACTTGCAGAGCCTCAGCGTACCCAAGTACAGCAAGCTTTACAGGCATTGCAGCCTAAAGTGAAATCTAAAAACGTTTCTGAAACTTTAAATAGTATGCTAAGCGTTTAATTATTTAAATATGCTTAATAAAGGTCTCTTTAGAGGCCTTTGTTTTTATATAAATTTAATAATATCGATTAGTTAAAATTGATTATTATAAAAATTGAAATTTTATATTTTCATAATTAATTAATAAGCTAAAGCAGTTAATGATTTATTTTAAATATATCTTTTGATGAGTTGAAAATAAAATAGCTAAAATTTTTAGCCTAAAAATGAAATAAGGTAGTGTGTTTCTCACAAATTATTATCTAAAATAAATAAATTTCTGAAATATTTATTTAAAATTTAACGTATAAATTTTTTATGTATTTTTTAAATAGTATTTAAACCAATCAGTTAAAATTTAAATTGTTAATTATTGTGTTCACAATGTTTCTTTATGTAACTTTATTTTATTGAATAGAAATAAAAGTTAAATCAAGCTCATGCATTTTAATTATTTTTATGTATGATGTTTAAAATAGGATAAAAAATAAGCTTTAAAAGAGCAGTCAAATAAAAAATGATTGTAAGGATAAGAGTTAATTTTTTTATATCTATTAATTAGACAATTTAGTTTAAAAGGTTTTGGCCATGAAAAAGACTTTTTTTTATTTATCGGTAATAGCTGTAGGATTATTTTCTTTTAATGCAGCAAACGCCGCTACAGCAACGGGGACATTAACTGTTAAGGCGACAGTAACAAATAGTTGTGTCCTGAATACCTCTGCAACAGGTACCACAACAAATGCGGTTTTGGACTTTGGTACTTTAAGTTCACTTGCTAGCAACGTAGATGCTGATACCACAACAACTGGAGGTACCTCAATCAAAGTTCTTTGTAACAATACTGTACCTTGGACCTTGTCTTTTGATGGCGGTAAAAATGCTCAAACAACCCAACGACGTATGATTGGTGGGGCAACAAGTAACGAATATATTCCTTATAACCTTTTCTCTGACACAGGCCATGCTACCGCAATTGGTATAGCAACAACAGCTTATAGTGGTACAGGGAGTGGTGCGGTACAAACAGTAAACGTATATGGCCGTATTCCTGCTGGCTCAGCGTTGCCAAGTGCGGGTAGCTATGTTGATACGGTGACAATAACGGTAACTTATTAATTCGTATAAATTAGAAAAACTGTTAGCCCTTTTGAAAGGGCTAATATATTAAAAGATATATATTTGAGTAAAACATGAAAAAAAATATTTTTATTATTACGGGATTATTCTTATCTTTATCTACCATTATTAACGCAGCTACAATCCGTCTTTCACCAGTAACAGTGGAAATTTTAAGCCATCAGAAAGCATCTTCAATTAGTTTATATAATCAGTCAAATGAAAGTGCTGATTTACAGGTACGTATATTTGAATGGACTCAAAATAATGGGCAAGATCAATTAACGCCTACAGATGAAATCAACATTAGCCCACCTTTTTTAAAGCTAAAGCCTAATGAGTCTTATAATTTACGGGTAGTTAGAATTAATCCAGAGCCGATTTCTGGTGAAAAAACTTACCGTATTATTATTGATGAATTACCCAAACCTGTTGATAGCCGAAAAGCTTCTCAAGGTGTAAATGTATTGCTTCGTTCGTCATTACCTGTATTTGTTGTCAATAAAGATGCGATTACTCAACTAAATTGGAAAATTGATACTCATCAAAAAGAACCTTCCCTAAATATTAATAATGTTGGGAATCGACATGCACTGTTAAATGATTTAACGCTTGTAGATAACACAGAGAATAAGAGTTATCCGATTAAGGTAAATACAGTGAATGGCTATATTCTTGCAAAGCAAGCAAAAAGTTATTCAATTAATAATTTTACATATCAGCCAAATCATAAATATAGTATTTCTCTGACAGTAAATGGTAAGAAAACCACACTTTAAGAGGCTTATATGAAATATATTATAGGTGTCTTATGTGTTGCGTACTTTCCAGCGCATTCATTTGCTGAACAATTAGTAGATCATACGAATACTTTGATTCCAAGTGTTCCTGAATCTATAGATGGCAATAATAAATATACGCAGGAAAAGATAAATGGACAGGAGCAAAATCTTAATTTTATTCAGTTATTTTTAAATATTTCTATTAACTCTAATCCTTCAGAAGATTTGTTTTCCGTAAAACAATCTAAGGACGGAAAGTTATATATTCGTTCTGGTGACTTAAAAACGCTAAGAGTGAAAATGGATGAGCATATTCCAGATAGTCAATGGGTATGTATTAATGAACTTAAGGGAATCCAGTTTAAATATCTGGAAAATGAGCAGTCTCTGAACTTACAAGTTCCTTCGAGCATGTTAACTGGTTACTCAGTTGAGTTAAGTGGTCAGCAAACTACTAGTTCTGGTTTGCTAAAAATGAAACCCTTAAATGCTGCAATCCTGAACTATAGCCTGTACCACACCATAACCAATGATGAGAGTGTTTTCTCTGGTTCAGCTGAAGGTATTTTTAATAGCGCACTCGGTAACTTTTCATCAGGCGTTTTATATAACGGTAGTAATGAAACGAGCTATAGCCATGAGAAGTGGGTGCGTCTGGAAAGTAAATGGCAATATGTAGACCCTGAAAAAGTCAGGATATATACCCTAGGTGACTTTGTTTCCAACAGTTCTGACTGGGGCAGTAGTGTTCGTCTTGCCGGCTTCCAGTGGTCGAGTGCCTATACCCAGCGTGGTGATATTGTTACCTCGGCGTTGCCGCAATTTTCCGGTTCAGCGGCGCTGCCTTCTACACTGGACTTATATGTTAACCAACAAAAGATTTATTCAGGCCTTGTTCCTTCAGGCCCATTTGACATTAAGCAGCTGCCGTTTATTTCAGGAAATGAAGTCACACTGGTGACCACCGATGCCACAGGTCAGCAAAGCATTACCAAAAAACCTTATTACTTTTCATCGAAGATTCTGGCAAAAGGCATCAATGAGTTTTCAGTCGATGTTGGGGTTCCACGCTACAACTATGGGCTGTACTCAAACGATTATGATGATGCCACCTTTGCTTCGGGCGCGATTCGTTATGGTTATAGCAACTCACTGACTTTAAGTGGTGGTGTAGAAGCTTCAACAGATGGCCTGTCGAATCTAGGCACAGGTTTTGCCAAGAATGTTTTTGGTGTTGGAGTGATTAATGCCGACATTGCAGCAAGCCAGTATAAGGATGAGAACGGTTATTCTGCCTTAGTTGGTTTAGAAGGCCGTATTAGCAAGAATATTTCATTTAATACCAGCTACCGCAAAGTATTTGATAACTACTTTGACTTGGCCCGTGTGTCTCAAATTCGATATTTAAAAGAAAACCAGATTACTTCTGAGCCACAGAATTATCTGAGCTACAGTGCACTGGCAGATGAGATTATTAGGGCAGGGATTAACTATAACTTTTATGCGGGCTATAGCGTTTATGTCGGCTACAACCAAATTAAATATAGTGATAACTCGTATAAGTTACTGTCTGCTAACTTAAGCGGAAGTCTGAACAAGAACTGGGGTTTTTATAGTTCAGCTTATAAAGATTATGAAAACCATAAGGACTATGGCATTTACTTTGCCCTGCGCTATACGCCATCTACCAGAGTGAATGCTATTTCTAGTGTATCTAGTGATAGTGGCAGATTGACTTATCGACAAGAAGTATTTGTTCTATCGGAACCACAAATTGATTCATTTGGATGGGGCGGATATGTTGAGCGAGATCAGGATGCACATAACAATAATGCATCGATCTATGGTTCGTACCGAGCAAGGGCTGCGTATCTGACAGGTCGTTATAACCGAATTGGGGATAATGACCAGGTTGCACTTTCAGCGACAGGATCGTTGGTTGCGGCGGCAGGACGTATATTTGCGGCCAATGAAATAGGGGATGGTTATGCTGTTGTTACCAATGCCGGACCGCAAAGCCAGATTATTAATGGTGGGATAAATCTAGGAACAACTGATAAGTCTGGAAGATTTCTGATTCCAAGCCTCATGCCCTATAGAGAGAACCATATTTATTTAGATCCATCATATCTTCCTTTAAATTGGAATGTTAAATCTACAGATCAAAAAACAGTAGTAGGTTACCGCCAAGGAACCTTAGTTGACTTTGGTGCACATCAGGTCGTTTCAGGCTTAGTGAGAGTCGTTGATAAAAACAATTCACCATTATTACCGGGTTATAGCGTTCGAATTAATGGGCAACAAGAGGCTGTAGTGGGCTACGATGGCGAAGTATTTGTTCCCAACCTATTACAACAAAACAAACTTGAAGTAGATCTTCTCGATCATGGTTCATGCCAGGTTAACTTCACTTATAACAGTAATCAGTACTCAACTAAAAAATTGGGACCTTATATATGTCAGTAAATAGTATTAATAAGGCTCAAAGAGAGAGCTATAAAAAATTTTCATTGTCTTTAAAATATTTTATAGGTATTTGCTTATTTTATATCATTTATGCATTTTTTAGTCCGTCACATGCTGCTTGTACGGTAGCTGGAACGACCAATAATACGTTTACCTACACGGCAGCAAATATTAATAGTGATGCAACGGTAAACTTTTCAGGAACAATTACTTGTACGAATGGAGGGATAATACCTCAGATCTCTCCGTTTATGTGTATGAAGACCGTATTTACAGGAGCAACCACTGCGAATAATAACGTGACCTTACCCTATACGGTTACTGCAACTGTAGGTGGAGCAGGTTCTTCTACCACCAACCAAACCTCCAATGTTTGGTATGGTCCAGTGGTAACTATCGCTTCAAACAATGTTCTTAGCTATTCGGTAAATGTGAAGGTACCCGCACGTACAGGATCACTAATTGCTTATCCTCAAGGAACATATACAGCTACAGTTCAACTATTTTGGGATATGGATCTTCTATCAGTGTTATGTTTAGGTGATTTACTCAGCTGGGACTCTGGAAGTGTAATTTTAACAGCAAATTTTGTAGTGCCGACACTTTGCCAATTAAACTCAACCTCGAATGTAGATTTTGGCAATATTAACGATATTGGCACGGCTAGTCGTGATTACACAACACAAGGTGCTGTAAATACGACATGTAACTATGGAACGCCTTATACGATTTATTTGGGGGATGGCAATAACCGTATAAGCGGAGGATTCAGGCGTATGGCCAATAGTAATAATGAGTTTATTCCCTATCAGTTATATAAAGATGCTGCTTATAGTTCGGTGTGGGATGCTACGGGTGGAATATCTAGTATTGGTGGCGCAGGTGGAGTGTCTGGTACTGGAACAGGTAATGCTCAAACCACAACAGTTTATGGAAAAATTCCGCAAGGTACTACGATTGCAAGTAGACCCGGTAGTTACTCCGATAATGTTGTGGTTACAGTGACTTATTAATTATTTCAGGCACTATTTCTTTAAAAGAGGTAGTGCTTGATTAATTATAAGATTTAGTTTTTTTAATTATTAGGAAATGATAAGTATTCCATTTGTCGGATTTAGTTAAATTATTTATGTATTTATATATACTAAACGTTCAAATATAAAAAAGGATAATGACGTGAAAAAGATAATTTTAGCAACAATAATAGGTATCTCGGGTATGAATAACTCTTTTGCTGAGTGTACCTATAGCTTTGATGCGAATCAGCAAGATATAAAGGCTTTTGAAGTAGCAAATTCAGCTCATGCAGCTAGTTATCGTTATGCGGAGCCAGTTGCTAATTTAAATATTGCAAATCAGTCAGGTTATGATGTTATACAATATTACTCAAATAAAAACGTTGATTCATTGTTCACTTCTAAAAAATATATTCAGTTTAAAACCCAGTATCCATCTGATACACCAGACAACGTTGTTATTGTAGATAAAGCTATTGGTAGTTCAGATATATTTGCTCAGGAGTTTATTTTTGATGTGAATAACTTAAAGGTTAACCTTGGCAATAATTCTCAGATGTATGAGTATGGTTTTATTATTACTGGGTCTTCAGAGTCTAAAGTGGAATTAACACTAAATTTAATGTTTGCAAAAGGTAATAATTATTCTGGTGTACTAAATGGAGATGCAATTGCTTCTTTAGGCGCTACATATAAATCTGATGGGAATGGTCATTTAACATATTTAAGTGCCAATAGAACTAATAATCCAGTAGAAGTTCCAGCAGATGGAAAAGTTAGAGTAGGTATTTATGTAAATCAAAATACTAAACAGGTTGGCTATATTATTAATGGTGTGAATTATGGCTACTTGAACCTTACGATGGAAAATAAATTAAAATATATAAGTTTTATGGGAGCAATTAACCAAGATCATTTCGCTAACTCGGCCTTAACTGGTAAAACAGTAGGTCTTCAATTGGTTACAGATAAATCAAAAATGCAGTTTACTTACCCAACAGGGGCAAAAGATATTTGTGGTGATGCTTTATAAGAAAAATATCAAGGCTATGTATCTTAGTTTTTTAGGGTACATAGCTTTGCAAAATCTATAAATTAAAAGATAACGTAAATACTCACAGCTCTTTTAATCATAATAAAAAATTAAATAATTCTTAGTATTCGAAACTTGACCGTCATCAAAAATGGTTTGACTTAAAAAAGTATTCTGTATATTTGTTTATTAGTTCCAAAAAAGAACTGGCAAGTAAAACAGGCAATTAAAAAATAAAGGTGAATAAATGTCGGATATTATTTTGCATCAGTGGGAAATTTCTCCATTTTGTCAAAAAATTTCAAGGGCTTTGAAATTTAAGGGTATACCATTTGATACAGTAAACTATAACGGCATTCTTGGTGCCAAAGTTCCTTTGCTGAGTAAAGTAGGGAAAGTGCCCGTTATAGATGATAAAGGGCAACGTATACAAGACAGTACCCGTATTGCTCGTTATTTAGATGAAGCCTATCCAGATACACCGCGACTTTATCCCGAAGATCCAAATCAAAAAGCACTTGCCGAACTGTGGGAAGACTGGGCAGATGAGTCTCTTTATTTTTATGAGGTGTATTTAAGGGTAAATGACTCGGAAGCGTTAGAAGAAGCAATCCGTATTAGTAGCATTGGTCGCCCAGCTTATGAAAAGCCAATGGTAAAAGCTTTTATTTTAGCCGAATTAAAAACACAACTTTTCTTTCAGGGTTTGGGCCGAATGAAAGCTGAAAATGTAGAAGCAGAGTTTTTAAAACATTTAGACCGTATTGAGCAGGTGTTATCACAAAGTGAATGGTTGGTTGGAGATAAACAGACGATAGCAGACATTGCCGTAGTTGCCCAACTCGGTGAGGTGGTTCGAACAAGCAAAAAGTTTAGTAAAGAAATTTTGAATCGTCCGTTTATTGCTTTATGGTATAAAAAACAAACAGGGTGAACCGGCTATGTCATTAGAACCACCGAATAAAACACGAGATTGTGCAGTTGTTATTGGTGTCGGGGCTTCACAGGGGATCGGAGCAGCCGTTTGTCATCGTTTTGCAAAAGAAGGATTAAAAGTTTACGTTGCTGGGCGAACTTTCCAGAAAATTGAAGCAGTGGCTGCTGAAATCCATGCAAATGCAGGTGAAGCTGTCGCATTTCGTTTAGATGCTGAAGATATACATCAAGTACAAGCCTTATTTGACACCATTACTAGTCAAAACGAGCGTATTACCGCTGTTATTCATAATGTTGGGGGGAATATACCCTCAATTTTTTTACGTAGCCCGCTATCGTTTTTTAATGATATGTGGCAATCCACATTTTTATCAGCTTATTTGGTTTCTCAAAGCTGTCTAAAAATTTTTAAAGAGCAAAAACACGGTACGCTTATTTTTACTGGAGCGAGTGCCTCTTTGCGCGGCAAACCCTTTTTTGCTGCTTTTACGATGGGTAAATCTGCATTGCGAGCTTATGCATTAAATCTAGCTCAAATTTATAAAACACAAGGCATTCATATTGCTCATGTCATTATTGATGGAATGGTAAATGGTGACAGAATTAATAAAGCTTTATTTGGGCTAGGCCGTTTGGCGCGTCTTACACGTGGAACAGGCGGGCTTAATCTTGATGCAATAGTAGAAAACTATTGGATGCTCTACCTGCAAAGCCCTGAACTTTGGACACATGAGTTAGATTTACGCCCATACCAAGAAAAATTTTGAGAGACTTATATGCTAAAAACAATATTTCAGAAGTTTCAAAAAAAGCAGGGCTGTGTAGTGGTTGCTGGTCATGATATAGACCTACTGGGCCATGACTTTGTAATTTTAGATAAAAACCATCAAGCTCCATTACATGTTTATCAAGTCATACATGATTCTACTGTTCAGAACATACAAGTAAGTTTCGTAAATGATGGCATGACAAGTGTCCGCTTAAACTTGATAAAAACTAAGCATTTAAAAAATCTGCTGAAATATATAACAGAGCATCGTCATACCATTGAGTTATGCGTGTTTCAGCCAAATTTTTCATCTGCGCCAAATATTGAATCTTTATCTTTAGAAGAAATTGAGCACAGTTGGCAGACCACAGGTTTAAGTGCTGTGAGCATGTCGCAGTTAGTACTTAAACCCATGTTAAAGCAGCAGCGGGGTACAGTTATTTTTCTTGGAGCGCCATCTCATCATTCTGCTCACCACGATGTATTAAGCCAAAGTATGTTTGCGAGTATTCGAGCGTTATCGCAGTCGTTGGCAAGAGAATTTCAGCCCAAAGGTATACATGTCACGTATTGCATGGTAGAAAAATGGGATGGACAAAACCCGCACTTTATTTCATCTGTTAAACAAGTGTGTCAGCACATCTATCACCAATCTGATTCTGCATGGAGCCAAGAGCTCAACGTATCGTGAGATTTTACTTTCGAGTGTTCTTAAAATAGAGTACTGCTTTGGAATGACAGCACAACAATAATTTCGGTAGGTACTCAAATGTTAAATATTAAGAATGCTCAACAAACGGTTAAGGTAGCGACTACAGTGGCAGCTTTGATGTGCTTTTCTTCACTGGCACAAGCTTATCAATATGAGCAAACAGCACGTTTAATTAACGAACGTTTATCTTATATGAAAGATGTCGCAGGCTATAAAGCAGAGCAGCATTTACCGATTGAAGTTTTAACACAAGAAAAGAAAGTACTCGACCAATCACTTTCTGAAGCCGACTCTTTTGGACTGAACAGCGAAACAGTAAAGCCGTTTATAGTGACACAAATGAATGTAGCGAAAGCTATTCAGTACCGATATAGAGCAGATTGGTTGTCTAGCCCTGAAACCAACTGGAAGCCTCAAGACTTAAGCGAAGTGCGTTTAAAAATTAGTTCTTTAAATACGGAGCTTCTAAAAAATATTGCCTATGAACTCAAGAAAAATAATAACAAGGCGCCTCATGGCTGTAGCTATATGTGGCCAGTTCAGCACCCTCAACTTAAAGAAGCTGACAAGAAAGCTTTATGTGTAACATTAAATAAAATCAAATTAAAACAATGAAACACCCAAAGCTGTCTATATAAGTAAATCACTCAATTAACATTAAGTCGGCAGTATTGGCAGATTTAAGTGGTCGTAAGGCAAAGGTTGAACGCGTATGCCGAATACCTTTAATCGAATACAGCTTTTTACGTAAAAACCGTTCGTAATGTTCGGCATCTTTTACGGCCACTTTTACCAAGTAATCATAATCACCAGTAACTAAATGAGCCTCGACTACTTCGGGAATGTCTGCCAAAGCCTCACTAAAGTTTTCTAGCATTTCGTCATCGTGTCGTTCTAGCGTAATTTCAATAAAGAACAACTCGTGAATACCAATCGCTTTTGGGTTTACGTTTACTGTATAGCCTTCAATAATTTTTAGACTTTCTAAACGTTTGAGTCGAGTCCAGCAGGGTGAAGATGAAAGCCCAACTTCTTCGGCGAGCTGCGCAACCGTTAAGCGTCCATTTCCACGAAGGGCAGATAATATTTTCCGATCTATGCGATCTAGTGTGTATTCTGTGCTGTTCAAAATATAAACCAAAGAAGATTCTTCTGTTAATTTTTAATATACGTGATTTTTATGCTGAGATCATTTAAAAAAACTGAAAATACAGTAAACATTTTGAGTGACACAGCCATACACTATTTCTATGCATCGAACTCTACTGGATAGGAGTTGTGATGAAGCAAAGAGCACTGTTTCAGTAAGGGTGACTAAACAGTGCTCTTTGCGGATCTTATAAAAAATTAAATATTAGAAATTTTTGATTCGAAAACTGCTTTTATAGTTGAAGAAAAGTCACTAAAAGAAATTATCTCTATCTGCTGCTTAGTTTTATATTTGACAAATTTATTTAAACATTTGTTAGGTACTCTCATAAACTAAATCTATCGATTTAATGAAGTTAATTCTCATTTTTATTTTACTATTATTCTTATATGGTTTTATAATCTCATTCATTAAAAAAATATAACGTATGTTATTAAAATTTACATCAAAATTTTAATTTAATCATTATAAGTGCATATAAAACTAATCCCATAATTTTAATAAGGTGATGAAATATTCAAAAGATAAGAGGATTTAGCTAACTTTCTTATTATTAATAGACACTGGCTTTGTTGCACAAAGCTGTTCTTAAGGGCTTCTTCAGCAATATAATTTTCAAATGAAGAAGCCTACACAAAAAATCTACCGCACAACCAATTGGCCCGCATATAACCGAGCTCTCATTAATCGTGGGAATATTGCCATTTGGTTCGATCCAAAGACCCAGTGGTATGCACAATCACAAGGCAAGCATGGTCGAAATCAAACTTACTCTGACACCGCTATTCAATGCTGTTTAATGATCAAATCTTTATTCAGACTCTCTTTACGTATGGTCACAGGTTTTGTTCAAAGTCTGATTA
>NZ_JEXX01000028.1:0-51874 GCF_000582055.1 Acinetobacter sp. 766875
GGTGGATCAGGAAATTTGAACAACACTTATAAGTGATATTTTGCTCCCCAAATGATGTTATAAACATCAATATATGGAGTATTTTATGGCACGTAGACCAAGAAGAAATCATTCAAATGATTTTAAAGCTAAGGTAGCACTTGCTGCGATTAAAGCAGAAAAAACACTTGCTGAATTGAGTGCTGAATTTGATGTTCATCAAAACCAAATTATCGACTGGAAAAATCAACTGATTTCAGCTTCCTCGCAAGCTTTCGATCAATCAAAAGCTCCAACAGAACCACCCATCGATCTAAAAAAACTACATGCAAAAATCGGTGAGCAGGCATTAGAAATTGATTTTTTAGAAGGTGTGTTGAAGAAACTGGGCCGCTTCAACCACAAAAGTTAATCGATGACTCACTTCAGATTTCAGTATCTAAGCAAGCTCAGCTGCTGAAAGTCTCCCGTGGTTGTTATTACTATCGCCCAAAACCTGTGAGTGCATCAGATCTGAAGCTGATGCGGTGTATGGATGAGTTACATATGCAATACCCTTTTGCAGGTAGCCGTATGATGCGTGATTTGTTGAATCGTCAAGGACATCATATAGGACGACGTCATACACGTACTTTAATGAAGAAAATGGGCATTAATGCGTTATATTGCAAACCAAATTTAAGCCAGGCTAATCAAGCTCACCGCAAATATCCATATCTGCTCAAAGGATTGGCTATTCAGCGCAGTAATCAAGTGTGGTCTACGGATATAACGTATATCCCTATGGCAAAAGGCTTTGTTTATTTATGTGCTGTGATTGATTGGCATAGCCGCAAGGTACTTGCGCATAGAGTATCGATTAGTATGGAGGTTACATTTTGCATAGAAACATTAAATGAAGCTATTGAAAAATATGGTCGACCTGAAATATTTAATACAGACCAAGGCAGTCAGTTTACCAGTGATGCATTTATTGATGTATTGAAATCAAATGACATCCAAATCAGCATGGATGGTAAAGGTCGATGGGTTGATAATGTGATGGTTGAACGATTATGGCGGAGCGTTAAATATGAAGAGGTGTATCTCAAAGCCTACAGCAATGTTTTGGATGCGAAGAAGCAATTAAACGCATATTTTGAATTTTATAATTTGAAACGACCTCATTCGAGTCTGGACAAAATGACTCCAGATGAGTTTTACTATGACCAGCTACCACAACAAAATAAGGTAGCTTAACTAGAGCAGAGTATCACTTATAAATAAGCTTTTAGTTGTTCAAACATGTGGGACCACCTCTCTTCTGCAATGGTGGATGAAGAAAGGCGCGTTAATTGAGCTAAATACGCATGCTTAGACAGCCAAGTAATTTGACCACTAATGTGCATCTCTTTGGTGGGCGAAATCTCTTGGAGCAACTGCATAAGTAAAGACTTACCTTGACCATTGCGGCCAATTAAAGCTGATACTTGATGATGCTCAAGTGAAAAATTTAATTCTTTAAACATCACTTTTGAAGGAAATTCTAAAGTGAGCTGCGATACTACACATGCCTGCTGAGTCATAAAAAACCTCATAAATACAGGATGTACAAAATAGGAAAGTTAAGCTTTAAATAAAGACGTTAAGTCACTAAAAATAGTCTATTTTGCACATCAAAAAAGAGAAAATTGATGAGAAAAAAGACTTACTTCATTGGCGTGACTCACAAAATAGAAGAGGAAAGAGACTAATAGTTTATAACGTTTTTTAAGCTGTGTAAAACTTATGCATTTTTTTATGATGAAAAGCCTAATCACTAGATTAGGCTTTTATTTGCCTAATCAATTATTCTTTTACCACCAAAACTTGGATTTTAGTACTGTTTAGAACATCTTGTGCAAAACTACCTAAAATAAGTTTTTGGAAACCTTTGCGACCATGAGAACCAATAACGATCAGGTCTGATTTTAAGTCTTCTACAGCTTTTAAAATGCCATCAGATGAGATTTCACCTTGAATAATTTGTGTATCAATATCAACGCCTTCTTCAGCACATAAGGCTTTTACCTTGGCAAGCGTTTTTTCAGCATTCGCACGCGCTTCAACAAAATAATCTTTTACAACAGGAGAGATGTAATAAAAATCAACACCACTAAATGGATCTACTGCAACAAGACTAATTGCTGTAAGTTTACTACCAAAAGCTTTAGCAATATGGGCAGCTTGTCGGGCTGCTGCCAAAGAAATCTCGGAACCATCCACAGGTACAATAATATGTTGATAATTCATAATGTTATTCCTCTTATTTACAAGTTGTTATATGTATGAAGCTTTTCTTACTTAAAGATTAACACATTTGTTTAAAGGTAGAAATCAATTCAATTAAGTTGTCATTAAATTAAATAAAAATGAAATATATAATTGATTTTTATTGCTTTTAAAATGAAATTGCTTGATCGATATAGAGTAGAGTGAAAATTTTATTTTTTAGATGAACTTTACAATAAATTACTTTTCATATTTTTGTCATACAGAACTCGTATAACCAAATAGTATATTGAGTGGGGGAGTATAAGAATGGCAGATTTAACAGCAAAGAAAGTAAGTAAACTTATTGAAGAATTTCGCCAAACAGGTAAAGAACCGGAAAAATTAGTAATTGGATATAAAACTTATGCAAGACTTATGGCGGACGATAAGTTTGCTGAAAAAGTAGTACCTTCACTGGAAAATTCAAAAGATCGTTTATATAAAAATCTGAAAATAAAACTTATTACTGAAAAGCACTATTTTGAAGTTAAATAAATTATAACTGTGATATTTGTCACAGTTTATTTTTTATTATTAACATTTAGCAAGAATTATTAACATATTGTTTTTGAGTTAATACAAAGAAGGTGTGTATTCAACATTTGAGAACAGTATTTATTCCTAAAAGCGCTAGAATGAGTTGATTTTATCGTAAATGGTTGAATAAACTAAATGTTTAAGTTAATTATAATTTTATTTTATCTACTCGCTATTCTAGGTGTTTTATCTATACTAGGCGGTGTATTAACTTTAAGCTTCTTTTTGATAATTATTGGTTTAGGACTAATCTGTGCTGCATTACTATTGAAGAAAGAATTTAAAATCGATGTTTTGTTTTGGAAATAATCAGCCGTTATATATTATTAATTCAATAAAAATAATTAAACCACCTCATCTAGAGTGAGGTGTATATAAAATACTTAAATATTATATATGATATTATAATTTATTGGTCTCAACAGTATTTATTACAATTCTAAGTAAAATAGAAAATTAAAAATTATTTCAAGTATTTAAAAATAAAAAGATTTCCTTTAGGATTAAAGTAAAATGAAGTTGTCTCTTTAGTATAAGGCAAACGATAACAAAACAGAGGTGTACGCATGAGCTATAAATACGAATATGCAGGGTTCTGGTTACGATTTGGTGCAATGATTATTGATACACTTATTCTCTTTTTAGCAATTATTCCAGCTGCATGGGTTTTTTATCGTGGAGATTATGATCTGATATTTGCGACAGGAATGAGTAGTAAACCGCAAAACTATTGGTTTGATCTGATTGTAAATTATGCTTTTCCATTTTTATATACCGTTTTATGTTGGCTCTACTTTGCAGGTACACCAGGTAAACGCCTTATGCGTTTAAAAGTTCTCGATGAAAAAACGGGAAATAAGTTAACTTTGATGCAATCTATCATTCGTTATATTGGATATATTCCATCCATCTTAGTATTTTGTATTGGTCTTATTTGGGTGGCATTTGATCCTAAAAAACAAGGCTGGCATGACAAAATGGCGAAAACTGTGGTAGTCAAAGAGCTGTGATTTTAAGCTGGAATTTTGTTAATAAAAAATTACAAAAAAATTCTTGTGTGTTATAGAGTAAAACATATACTTGCCGCGAGTTTATTTAATGGAGATCCTAAATGGGTAGTTGTTCGAGGTTCGAGTTTAATTATCAATTAAACCAAAGCCAATACTGAGCAAGATAACCATTAGGAACGGGCTATCTTGCAATGAGATAGCTTTGTAAAAAATTAGATTAAACCTATACAAATTATTTTTTGTAATTAAGTACTTCAAGCACTTATCTATTTAGTTTCTCGCTAGAAATGGGGAGAAGCCAATGTTCTTATATGCTTCCACACACTGCTATAACTACCAAAATTCAATTTTGGTAAATAATTCGTCTCATACGATTCAAAGTATTCGAGCTATGTTCAAGCGCGTGACTTTCCGTCAGCGTTGGTTCGGCTTTGGGCTAATTTTCTCTTCTTCATCGTAACTTTACGATCTCCTATCCCTTTCTAAATTTTAAATTTTTATAGACTTTATTTATCAATAAGGTCGAGAGCTTTGTACGCCTAAAAAATGGAGGATTTCGCGATGAAATTCTGGCAACGACTCTTCACAGCATTTTTACAAAGATTTCATTTGATGCGTTTTTTTGGTCGTAATCGATCTTTTAAAGAGCTACATCAATCTAGCTATGCTCAAGAAATTAGCAAAAATTTATCTATGCGTTTGCTCGATGCATCAAGAGCCCAATCAAGTGATTTATTAAAACAATTCGATACTCATTACACAGGGCTTACAGAAGAACAAGCACATACCCAGCAAATGGCAGTGGGGCTTAATGAGATCACTCATGAGAAGCCATTAACTTGGTGGCAACATCTTTGGTATTGCTACCGCAATCCGTTCAATATTTTGCTTAGCCTTTTGGCATTAATTGCTTTTTTTACCGATGATTTAACGGGTTCAACCATTATTAGCGTGATGGTTATTCTCTCGACATTACTTCGTTATTGGCAAGAAGCAAAATCAAATCAAGCTGCAGATGCTTTAAAGGCAATGGTAAGTAATACCGCTACAGTACTGCGTCATCAAGTTAGTGCAGAAGATTTAGAGCTTATGCATGAGCGTTATGGCATTGATATTAAAAAACAAACCAATCACCAATTTGAAATGCCAATTCAATATTTGGTGCCAGGTGATGTGATTTTATTATCTGCAGGTGACATGATTCCTGCTGATTGCAGAATTTTAAATGCCAAAGATTTGTTTGTCTCTCAAGCTGCAATGACTGGTGAATCAATGCCTGTCGAGAAATTTCCATTGCAGAAAAATCTCGAAGAAACGAGTGCTTTAGAGTTAGATAACATTGTATTTATGGGGACCAATATTGTTTCTGGTTCGGCTCAGGCAGTTGTTTTAAGTACGGGTATTCAAACATATTTGGGTGCACTCGCTCACCGTGTTACAGCTACTGATCGAAGTAACACAGCATTTCAAATGGGTGTCAACAAAGTCAGTTGGTTACTTATTCGTTTCATGTTGGTGATGGCACCTGTTGTACTTTTTATTAATGGTTTCACTAAAGGTGATTGGACAGAGGCATTTTTATTTGCATTATCGGTTGCTGTTGGGCTTACTCCAGAAATGCTACCGATGATTGTGACTTCAACTTTAGCCAAGGGTGCGGTTTTCTTATCTAAAAAGAAAGTAATCGTTAAACGTCTAGATGCGATCCAAAACTTTGGTGCAATGGATGTTTTATGTACCGATAAAACTGGAACGCTAACTCAAGACAAAATCTTTTTATCCCAACATATTGATGTTCATGGGGAAAAATCAGACTTTGTACTCATGCAAGCATTTTTAAACAGTTACTATCAAACTGGTTTGAAAAATTTGCTTGATGTGGCTGTGTTAGAAGCTGTTGATGATCAGATCAAAACTCAAAAGTTACGTTATAAGAAGTTAGATGAAGTTCCTTTTGATTTTGATCGCCGCCGTATGTCGGTTGTTGTAAAAACCCCTCAAGAAAAAGTGCGGATGATTACCAAGGGCGCAGTTGAGGAAATGTTAAAGGTTTGCCGTTATGTCGAGGTAAATGGCAAAGTAGAGCCTTTAACAAAGCAACGTGAAGTCGCAATTGAAGCATTAACTCAACGTTATAACCGAGATGGCTTACGTGTTGTTGCTGTAGGGTATCGTGAGTTTGATAATAATCAGGAAAATTATTCGGTTGTTGATGAAAGTGATTTAATTTTAATTGGTTACGTCGCATTTCTTGATCCACCTAAAGAGTCTGCTCGAGAAGCAGTACAAAGTTTGCATGCTCATGGTGTAACCGTAAAAGTACTTACTGGTGATAATGAGTTTGTCACTCAAAAAGTGTGCCGAGAAATTGGTCTGAACTATGATCAAGTTCTATTGGGCGGTGTAATTGAAACCTTAACCGATGAGCAGCTCAAAAGAGCAGTAGAGCAATACCATATTTTTGCAAAGCTTAGCCCTGTACATAAAGAACGTATTGTTGAGCAGTTAAAAGCCAACGGTCATGTGGTTGGTTTCTTGGGAGACGGTATTAATGATGCCGCGGCTATACGCGCTGCCGATATTGGTATTTCAGTAGATACGGCAGTAGATATTGCTAAAGAATCAGCAGATTTAATCTTGCTTGAAAAAAGCTTGATGGTGCTTGAAAAAGGTGTAATTGAAGGCCGTAGAACTTTTGCCAATATGTTGAAATATATCAAAATGACGGCAAGTTCAAATTTCGGTAATGTTTTTTCGGTATTAATTGCGAGTGCTTTTATTCCATTTTTACCAATGCTGCCTATTCACTTACTCATTCAAAACTTACTTTATGATGTGTCACAAATCGTGATTCCATTTGACAACGTTGATGAAGAGTTAATTGCA
Organism: Acinetobacter sp. 766875; assembly: GCF_000582055.1. Classification (NCBI taxonomy): domain Bacteria; kingdom Pseudomonadati; phylum Pseudomonadota; class Gammaproteobacteria; order Moraxellales; family Moraxellaceae; genus Acinetobacter; species Acinetobacter sp. 766875. Next base: position 6,705 of record NZ_JEXX01000028.1, read on the forward strand.
AAACCGCAGCGTTGGCAACCTGAAGAAGTTGGCCGTTTCATGGTGGTGTTTGGACCGATTAGCTCTATTTTTGACATTATCACTTTTTGTTTAATGTGGTTTGTGTTTTCGGCAAATACACCTGAACATCAGACTTTATTCCAGTCTGGCTGGTTTGTAGTGGGGTTACTCACTCAAACGTTAATTGTGCACATGATCCGTACGGCTAAGATTCCATTTATTCAGAGTCGTGCTGCAGCCCCTTTGTTAGTCATGACAGTAGTGATTATGTGTATTGGTATTTTCTTACCAATGGGCCCTTTAGCAAGTTATTTAAAACTGCAAGCTTTACCATTAAGTTATTTCTTATATTTGCCTTTAATTTTAATTGCTTATATGTGTATTACTCAATGGGTGAAAAAAATCTATATCCGCCGTTACGGCTGGCAATAAAATTATAGGTGCAAGATGAAGTTGCAATTTCTACAACATGCAGATTTATCCAATATTGTTGATACATTAATTAGTCTCTCAGTTGCTTTTATTTTAGGGGCGTTAATTGGATTTGAACGGCAATATAGGCAACGGACTGCTGGTCTTCGAACCAATGTACTGGTCGCTGTAGGTGCTGCAATTTTTGTGGATGTTGCAACAAATCTTACTGGAGCAGATGGCGCTGTTCGGGTCATTGCTTATGTGGTTTCGGGTATTGGTTTCTTGGGCGCAGGTGTAATTATGCGTCAAGAAGGTAACATCCATGGCTTAAATACCGCAGCAACTTTATGGTGTTCTGCTGCGGTAGGGGCCGCTGCGGGTTCTGATTTAATTATTGAAGCCATACTGGCAACAGCTTTTATTTTATCTGCTAATACGTTGTTAAGACCGATTGTTCATATCATTGACCGTCGTCCATTAGACGATGATACAGAGGTTTTACATGTAATTTATATTATCTGTGACCGAAGTCAGAGCAAAGTAGTTATGGATGAATTAAATCTAACGTTGAAGCACCACAATTACCCTCCCAAAGACATTGATGTAACACCTTTTGGAGAGAAAGAGGTTGAAATAGAAGTGACCTTAATTGCGACTTCAATTGAAGCGGAAGAAGCGCAGCATATTATTAACCACTTAAATGCGATGCCACAAATAAGACAGGCTTTTTGGGATAAAAACGCAATTAATTAATTTAATGAGACTTTGCACTCAATTGTTTATGAAATGCTCTAAATGGTTAAGCGCAAAGTTTCTATTGTAGGTGTTATTTTTTAACCTTAAATTTAAGGACTACAAATACAATAATACCGACAATTAGTCCCCAAAATGCCGAACCAATACCGAAAAATTGGATACCCGAAGCACTACATAAAAAGGTAAATAGTGCTGCTTCACGGTCTTCAATTGGGCCAAAGGCAAGCGCAATGTTATGGCTAATGGTGCCAAGTAATGCAATACCTGCTAAAGCTACAATAAAAATATGAGGAAAGGACATGAGTAAGCTTGTCAGTGTTGCTGCAAATAGTCCCATCAATGCATAGAAAAAACCAGAGCTTATGCCAGCAATATAGCGTTTACTTGGGTCAGGATGAACTTGATCATCAAGGCATACAGCCGCACTAATCGCGGCAATATTGACGCTATAACAACCAAAAGGCGCAAGCAAAACTTGGGTTAAACCGGTCCAGCCAATGAGTTGATTGACATGTGGTTTATAGCCATAACTTTTAATCATGGCAATACCGGGTAAATACTGTGAAGCCATACTAATCACAAACAGTGGTAGCGCTAAGCCTAAAACTGCTGACCAGCTAAAAACAGGACTAATCCAAACAGGTTTAGCCAAAGACCAGTGAAGTGTAGGCATATGAAAGTCTAAAAACACAGGGCAGAGCACAACACCAGCAAGTGCTGTGAACACGATGCTATAACGCGGCCATAATCTTTTGGTAAAGATATAAATGAAGAGTAAAGATAAAACGAATGCCAAATCATTTTGCAAACTTGCGAAAAGTGAAATACCAAATTTGAGTAAAACGCCTGCAAGCATGGCACTGGTCAAGCTTTGAGGAATATATGAAAGCGCCTTTTGAAATATTCCTGAAAAACCTAAAACCGCAGTCAGTACACCAACAACTAAAAAAGCACCAATTGCTTCATTTATGCTATATCCACCGCCAGTTGCAATAATTAAAGCGAGACCGGCAGTAGACCAAGCTGTTGCTACAGGGTATTTAAATTTCCAAGAAAGGATGAGTCCTGATAAACCAAGACCCAAACCTAAAGCCCAAAACCATGAGGTGATTTGTTCAAGTGAAGCATTTAAAGCTTGGGCTGCCTGAATCACTAAAATAGCCGAAACACTAATACCAATTAGAAAGGTAATGAAACCCGCGAATACGGCTGGAATAGAAAAATCTTGAAGAATCTTTTGCATGGCTAAATGTTCTAAGTCCCTGAAAAATTAATATGTTTCTGCCTATATTTTCAGCCAGATAAATCTAACAATTTTTTTAAAGAAGGTGCTTCCTATTTTGGGTGTCAAAATGAAATAATATTTTTTATATGGTTATAAATGCTATTATTTATTTCATAATAAGTAATTAAATTTGGATATTATTTTTATGAATGAGCAAGCTGAAAATTTGACACCGCTTGAGCTGAAAATTATGCGTTGTTTACAAGAAAATGGACGCTTAAGTAATGCCGAACTAGCAAAACTTGTTGGTATTAGTACCTCGTCATGTTGGAATCATACGCAACGTCTTTTTAAAATTGGAGCCATCTTAGATGTTCGTGCTCGAATCAATCCCAGTATGGTGCAGCGTGAGACCATTGTTTTGGTTGGGGTAGTGCTGGACCGTTCTACACCCGATAGCTTTCAAGCTTTTGAACAAGCCGCAGGTGATTTGGAGAATGTTCTAGAGTGTTATCTGGTTGCCGGAGAAGTCGATTATTTTCTAAAAATTCGTGTTAAAGACTTAGCTGCTTTTAACCGATTTCATAGTGAAAAAATTATTGCCTTACCGGGAGTAAGGCAGGTGAGAACATTCTTTGTACTTAATGAAGTCAAAACAGATGGCATGCTGGCATTTTAATAATTTAATAAGTTTTAACTTTATTGCCTTAGTAAATTACATGGTTGAAGTGGCCAGCTTTAAACCGAACCCAAAAAATAAAATACCAACTAAGAAAATTCCGCTTGCTGCAATTTTATGATTTTGCTTAAAAAATGCTGAGAGTTTAATTCCAGAGAAAATGAGCGCTGTTAAATAGCTAAAACTAATAATTTGTAAAATCACCGCTAAGATTAAAAAACTTAAAGCTGGATAAGCGTAATCTGGATTAATAAACTGAACAAAGAAAGATAAGAAAAATAAAAATGCTTTAGGGTTAAGTAAACTAATACTTAAGGCGGTTTTATAAGGATGAATTTTATCTAAAGCAGGTAAATCAGCCATTTCGGCTTGTGGTTGATTACGTAATTTCCAGCGTTGAATACTGCCTTGTAAAAGTTTAAACCCTAAATAGGACAGATAAAGTGCACCAACGAGTTTAAGAATAATAAAAACCCAAGGGAATGCTTTTAATAAAGAAGCTGCACCTAATACGGTACATAACATTAAAATAAGATCACCAGTAAAAATACCAAGTGCACCCATATATCCAGTTTTAATACCATAGCGTGAAGCAATTGACATCACATAAAGGGAATTGGGTCCGGGTAATAACACAATTAGGAGTGTACCAATAATATATGTTGTTAGATCTGTTATGCCGAACACGAGAAACTCAATAAAAAACCGATTTTTGTCATGATAACAAAAATCGGTAATTTTGTATGAAAAGTGCAGTTTTTTAAGATTTAATTTCTGCATCAATTCCAAAGGATTGACGTAACAAAAGGCTTAATTGATCTCGCGCTTTAATAAAGCCATCAACACCACCTTGTAAAAGTTGGAAAGCCATTAAGTCATGATTGAGTTCGTCTTTAAAACTTTGTTCGTTCTGAGCAGGTCTAACAATCGCTTCTGCCTGTTTTGCTTGAGTTGCATCAAGTGCAGCTTTAACAGCACGTGTATCTTGCTCAAGTTGAGTGAGTAGTCCCGGCGAAATTGTTAGCAAGTCACATCCTGCAAGGCCAAGCACTTGATCGATACTACGGAAGCTTGCACCCATCACTTGAGTTGGAATATTTTGCTGTTTGTAATAGGTATAAATTTTCTTAACTGAAACTACGCCTGGGTCTTTCTCGATTGGGTAAGCGTCGACACCTTCAGCTTTTTTGTACCAGTCTAAGATACGGCCGACAAATGGTGAAATTAAAGTCACTTTCGCATCTGCACATGCCTGAGCTTGGTGTAAACCGAAAAGAAGAGTGAGGTTACAGGCAATACCTTCAGCTTCGAGTACTTTAGCAGCCTGAATACCTTCCCAAGTCGACGCAATTTTAATAAGAATACGTGACTGATCAATACCATAACCTTTGTAAAGTTCACATAATTCATGTGCTTTTTGAATGGTTGCTTCAGTGTCGTATGAAAGGGCAGCATCAACCTCTGTTGAAACTCGGCCTTCAATGAGTTTTAAAATTTCTACACCAAATTTTACGGTTAAAATATCAATGGTTCTTTCGATCAGCTCATCATTTTTATAGCCTTCTTCTTTGGCTTGATAATAAGCATCTTCAATGAGCTCTTTACTTTCTGGTTGTTCTGCTGCCGCAGTAATCAATGAAGGATTCGTTGTAGCATCTAAGGGACGAAATTTACGAATAGCATCGAGGTCGCTACTGTCAGCAACAACGGTCGTTAATGTTTTTAATTGGTCAAGTGCTGTATGAGTCATTGATATTCAACATCTTCAGTAATAAATCTTATGTTTTCTTTATAGCACAAACTCTATCCATACTGTCGATATATCAATTGTTATGTTTCAAAGAAAAACGTTTATGTTGTGCATCTAAATTGAAATTATTTTAAGGAAGCTGCTGCATTCGCTTATTACGGATATAGTCAATCAGGAAGCGTGCAGCAGCACCGAGTTCACTTTCACGACTCCAGACCAAATCAACGTAATATTCAAAGCGCGGTGTAAAATCAAATACATCTAATGCTTTAAGCTTGTTGTTTAACTCAGGGTTTTCTTTAAACATCTCTTGCGGCAGTACTCCCCAACCCAAATTACGTAAAATCATTAAGCAAGCAGAGTGGTGGTTGTCTGTACGCCAGTAATGTTTTGAAAATAATAATTCGGGTTTTAATGTTTCATCTCGACTTGCTACCACAATTTGTCTTGTACCCAAAATCTGCTCATAAGAAACATGTTCTTGGTTTGCAAGAGGATGGGTTTTTGAAATAACAGGAATTAAGGCTTCACGTTTGAGTTCAACAAACTGTTCTCTATTGTCTAAATGCTCACGTTCAAACATAAGGGCCAGTTGAGCAGAGCCATCTAATAACATTTGAAGCGCATCTTCTTGAGGGGCAGACACAATATTAATTTGTAGATCGGGAAAGCGACTTTCTAGCAGGCAAACATAGTCGGTCCAATTGGTATGTAGCAGTTCAGACACTACAACAATAGTAAGATTAGGTTCCAGCCCAGTACTTAATGCATGCGCGTGCTGTTTCCATTGATTCATTTCAATCAATAGTTGTGCTGTCTTTTCATATAGCACTCGTGCTTCGGCTGTAGGAGTAGGTTCGCGGCCTTTACGTTCAAATAAAGTCAGGTTCAGATCGATTTCTAAATTAGCAATCGACATGCTCACAGCAGAGGGGACTTTACCGAGTTTCCGTGCTGCTGCTGAAAATGAACCTGTTTCCATAACGGCTTGGAACATGAGAAGTTGTTCTTGATTAATATTCATCTGTCAAAAAAATTGAAAGAACCTAATTGGATTAATCAAAATTATAAAAATAAAATGCACATTATCCAAGTTATTATTGAGTATTTAAAAATGTTGATTTCCAAGAGAAGACTCATTCATGCAATCAGTTATGAAGGAATTTTGTTGGTCATCATTGCGATTGCATTAAGTTTTATTTTTGACATGCCGATGGAAGTGACTGGAACACTCGGTGTGTTTATGGCAGTGGTTTCAGTTTTCTGGAATATGATTTTTAACCACTATTTTGAAAAAGTAGAGCATAAATTTAATTGGGAAAGAACGATCCCTGTGCGGATTTTACACGCGATTGGTTTTGAGGGTGGTTTGCTGATTGCGACTGTTCCAATGATTGCATATATGATGCAGATGACAGTGATTGATGCATTTATTTTAGATATAGGTTTGACCTTATGTATTTTGGTTTATACCTTTATTTTCCAGTGGTGCTATGACCATATTGAAGATAAGTTTTTCCCAAATGCTAAAGCAGCATCACTTCATTAATTCACATAGATTGAAATGAAATAAGCACCCAAATGGGTGCTTATTTTGTTAGGTCGATAAATAGAAATTATTTTTCTACAATCGCAACCACACCTTCACCGCCTGCTGTACAGATCGAGATTAATGCGCGGCCTGAACCTTTTTCATTAATTAATTTAGCAGCAGTAGCCAAGATACGACCACCAGTTGCAGCAAATGGGTGACCTGCACCTAAAGAGGAACCATTTACGTTCAGTTTAGAGCGGTCAATTGAACCCAATGGTGCATCTAAGCCAAGACGTTCTTTACAGAATTTTTCATCTTCCCAAGCTTTTAGGGTAGAGAGTACTTGAGATGCAAATGCTTCATGGATTTCGTAGAAATCGAAGTCTTGAAGTTTAAGGTTAGCGCGCTTAAGCATACGAGGCACTGCATAAGCAGGAGCCATTAACAAACCTTCTTTAGGGCCGTTCTTACCAATGAAGTCAACAGCTGCTGTTTCAGAGAAAGAAAGGTAAGCTAAAACTTCATGACCGTTTTCTTTTGCCCATTCTTCAGAAGCAAGTAATACAACAGAAGCACCGTCAGTTAACGGAGTTGAGTTACCTGCTGTCATTGTTGCAGTTTCGCCTTTACCGAAAACTGGTTTTAACTTAGCAAGTTTTTCAACTGTACTGTCAGGACGTAAGTTGTTGTCACGGTTAAGACCTAAGAATGGAGTCATTAAGTCATCAAAGAAACCGCGGTCATAAGCAGCAGCAAGCTTTTGGTGGCTGCTTGCAGCTAATTCGTCTTGTGCTTCACGAGTGATACCCCATTCTAAAGCAGTGATTGCTTGGTGCTCACCCATTGAAAGGCCAGTACGTGGTTCACCATTGCTTGGTGCATCAAGAAGCTTTTTAAAATCAATTTTTGTTAAAGCTTTAAGGCGGTCTTTACCAGTTTTAGCAACATTGAGCTCAAGTAAAACTTTACGTAAACCATCACCTACAGCAATTGGCGCATCAGAAGTGGTATCTACACCACCTGCAATACCTACGTCGATTTGACCAAGCGCAATTTTGTTGGCAACAACAAATGCTGCTTGTAAACCTGTACCACATGCAATTTGAATGTCGTAAGCAGGAGTTTCAGGAGCAAGATCTGTGCTCAATACAACTTCACGAGTCATGTTGAAATCACGGCTGTGTTTTAAAACAGCGCCCGCAACAACTTCACCAATACGCTTACCTTGTAAATTAAAGCGCTCAACCAAACCATTCAATGCTGCTGTCAGCATGTCAGAATTAGACGCTTTAAAGTAAGCCGTATTTGAACGTGCAAATGGAATACGGTTGCCACCAAGGATTGCAACGCGGCGAACAGTGTTTTGACTCATGGTTTTATCCTGTTGAACAGAAGTTTTGGTTTTTGTTGCTTTTGGTGCTGCAGCTACATTTGAAGATGTAGACGGGGTTGCTGAAGCAGCGCTCTTACTACGAGGGCTACGTGCAGGTGCAGTCGTTGAACGAGTACGTGTCGTTTTTGGTGTATTAGTTGCTGCTTTAGGAGTAGTGCTATTACGCTTAGCCGTGTTAGAAGCCGACTTTGATGTATTTGACACTTTTTCCTGAGCAGAATTCTCGACTGCTGGATTTTCTTGAGTTGTTTTGCTCATAAGGCTTTTCCAAGCATAATAACGATATTCTTGTAAGCTACCTTAACACAATTCAAATAGACCTGTATTGACTAGAATGACATTGTAGATAGTATTCAGGTCAAGACATCCAAAGATGAACTCAAGTATGATTTGGAGTAACTCTAATGAACGGCTGATTTCATATTGTTTCTGTCCATCTCATAACATAATGAAGCCTGTCGTAGAAAATTCATTTCTTTGAGAGATAATAATCATGACTGATCAATACCAAGCATTTACACAATCTCCTATTGGTAAATTCGTTGTTAAAAATCTGGGTTTACCATCACCAGTTGTATTAGAGCGTTTTGAAAGTGCTCAGCCAGTAGTGAATGGTGCAGTATTGGTTGGCGCAGCGCCGTCAAGTGTTTTGTCTGGTGCGATTGCACAAGTACTTAGCAATATTCATGCTGACAGCTATGTAGGCAATAATGTTGCATTACAACAAGAAGCTGCAAAAGTTGGTTTAAATTTACGTCCATTCAATGCGGGCGATAAAGAATCAAAATTCAAAGCAGTTGTATTTGATGCATCTGGTATTCAAAACTCAGAACAGTTAAACGAACTTTATAAATTCTTTAATCCGATTGCACGTCAAGTTGCGACTTCTGGTCGAGTGATTGTGATTGGTACAACACCTGAAACTACAAAAACTGTAAAACAGGCAATTGCTCAGCGCGCACTTGAAGGCTTTATCAAATCTGTAGGTAAAGAATTTAAAAAGGGTATTACTGCTCAAGTTGTTTATGTTGATGAAGGTGCTGCTGCAAATCTTGAATCAACATTACGTTTCTTGCTTTCTCCACGTTCAGCGTATGTATCTGGCCAAGTAATTCGTGTATCTAAAGCAGATGTGGTGGATGTTGATTGGGCAAAACCACTTGCTGGAAAAACTGCATTGGTAACTGGTGCGAGCCGTGGTATTGGTGAAGCAATTGCACATGTGCTTGCACGTGATGGTGCGCATGTTATTTGTCTAGATGTACCACAACAACAAGCTGACCTTGACCGTGTAGCTGCTGATATTGGCGGTTCTACATTGGCAATTGACATTACAGCTGCTGATGCGGGCGAAAAAATTAAAGCTGCTGCGGCAAAACAAGGCGGTTTAGATATTATTGTTCATAACGCAGGTATTACACGTGACAAAACTTTGGCAAACATGAAGCCAGAGCTTTGGGACTTAGTCATTAACATTAACTTGTCTGCTGCTGAACGCGTAAATGACTACTTATTAGAAAACGATGGTTTAAATGCAAATGGCCGTATTGTTTGTGTATCATCAATTAGTGGTATTGCGGGTAACCTTGGTCAAACCAACTATGCTGCTTCAAAAGCTGGTGTAATCGGTTTAGTGAAATTTACTGCACCTATCTTAAAAAATGGTATTACCATTAACGCAGTAGCACCTGGCTTTATCGAAACTCAAATGACTGCGGCAATTCCGTTTGCAATTCGTGAAGCAGGTCGTCGTATGAACTCAATGCAACAAGGCGGTTTACCTGTTGATGTGGCAGAAACAATTGCATGGTTTGCATCAGCTGCTTCTACAGGTGTAAATGGCAACGTTGTACGTGTGTGTGGTCAAAGCTTGTTGGGCGCTTAAGCACTCTTAGCTAAATAGGGGTGCTTCTGCATCCCTTTTTTATTCAAGAATCTATAAATTATAAAAGGTTAGGTATGAATACTCGTCATTTTAGCCAACTACCAAAAGCGGCATTGGCTTATCCAAAAGTAGTACAAGGCTTAATTTTTAAAAAGCCACAGGGGCCAAAAATCTTACCACAAGTTGAATATGTGGTAGACCGTCTTGAAATTGATCAGAGCCATCTCAAGGCTTATAACGAAGTATGTGGCTTTCAAAATAATGGCTTTGTACCGGCAATTTATTTAGCGGTACTTTCTCAAAGCTTGCAAATGCACATGATGACAGCAGAAGCCTTTCCATTTCCAATTTTAGGTTTAGTGCATATCCGTAACCAGATTAAACAGACTAGACCTATTGGTGTAACTGAAAAACTAACTTTGTCATGCAAATTTGGGGAATTAAAACCGCATGATAAAGGCGTTCAGTTTGACTTTATTACCACGGCAAAAGTTGGCAATGAAGTAGTGATGGAAGGCTTAACGACTTATTTATCTCGCCAAAAAGTCGAGAAAAGAGTGGGTGAGAAAGCCAAAGAAGAACAAGCACCAGTTTATGTTCCAAAGGCAGAGTGGGATATTTTAGAAAACACAGGCCGCCGTTACGCGAAAGTGTCTGGTGATTTTAACTTAATTCATATTCATGCCATTACTGCAAAAGCATTTGGCTTTAAGCAAGCAATTGCACATGGTATGTGGAGCAAAGCTAAAGCACTAGCGAATCTTGAATTACCTAATGCTTATGAAGCAGATGTCTGGTTTAAGCTACCAATGTTCCTACCATCAAAAGTTGAGTTTTTAACTGCCAATACAGACAAAAAGACTGACTTTTTGATTCGTAATGCAAAATCGCAAAAACCGCATGTTGCAGGAACAGTAAAAGCATTATAAAAATATCAGCAGCCTGAACACAGGTTTGGGCTGCTTTTGAGCAAAATAACAAAAAATGCAAGGAACTTCATGTGATTAAAGAGATTTTACTGGCCGATACCCATAACTATCACGGTATTTTAGATGAACGTTTTATTGATTTAGCTCACCAGTTCAGTCGTCTTCAAGATGCTAGAACAGGACAAGGTGGAGCTGCTTTAGCGGTTTATTTTAGAGGTCAGAAAGTTGTAGATATCTACACCGGTCTAAAATCACAAACTGAAGCTTGGCAACCTGATACTTTGGCAGTTTGCTACTCTACAGGGAAAGGTGTACTTGCAACCTTGGCGCATATTTTAGTCAGTGAAGGTTTTTTAGAATACGATAAACCGATTGCGACTTATTGGCCTGAGTTTGCTCAAAATGGTAAAGAGCAAATGACTTTACGCCATGTGCTGAGCCATCAAAGTGGTATGTTTGATATTCGAAATATTATTGAAAGTGCGAGGGAAATGCTGGACTGGTCACATATGTTAGATGTGATGGCAGCCACCAAGCCAAGATTCCTTGCAGGACAGGGCAATGCATATCAAGCCTTAACATTTGGTTGGCTTGTCGGTGGCGTGCTTGAAAAAGCAACTGGTCAATCTTTAGATCAGCTCATGCAAAAATATCTCATTGAACCGTTGCAGTTAGACGGTGCTTATTTTGGTACACCTGCAAGCGAACTGGATCGAGTAGCACGATTAATTATTCAACCAAAACCAGAAAAACCAGCACCTACTCAAGCTGAAAAACCTAACAAACCTCAGCCGCGCAAAAGTTCACTTTCTGAAAAAATGATTACTTGGACTGGACAAGACCCGCAAGATTTTCAGGATGCCATGATTCCAAAAGGAATGAAGAATTTTAGTTTCTTTAGTGATGAGGGATTACAAGCAGTTATTCCGGCAGCAAACGGTACATTTACTGCAAATAGTCTTGCTAAAATTTATGCGATGCTAGCAAATCAAGGTGAATGGAATGGACAACAACTCATTCGCCCAGAAGTATTTAAAGAACTCAGTACCATTCAAAGTTATGCACGTGATCGTGTTATGCCAATTCCGATGAATTGGCGCTTAGGATATCACCGCATTATTACGATGGGTAAACGCGCTAAAAATGGATTTGGACATATTGGTTACAATGGTTCAGGCGCATGGTGTGACCCTGAGCGTGATCTTAGCTTTGCTTATACACATAACTTCCAGATTGGTTCAATCACGGGTGACTATCGTTTATGGGGATTGACTCAAGAAACCTTACGCTGCACTGACCAAGTTTTAAAAGGGCGTAAAGGTTGGTTCTAAATTTTATGTAATCAATAAATGCTGGTGTTTTTTAATAAATGCCAGCTCCCATTTATAATAATTCTAGACGAATAATTGCTTCGGTATGACGCTTAAAGTCGTTTTCAGCTAAACCTTGTAATCCAAGTTGATAAATCCCTTCTAATCCACACACAAAAGCAATGAGTCGCCATGCTATGTCTGTTGAATTAGATATATTTTTAAATTCACCTTCTTTCTTACCGAGTTCAATTGCTTGCACAATAGATTCATGCCAACTTTGCATAGCAAGGTTATAGGCCTTTTGTATTTCTGCATCTTGTTCAATTAAGAGTTCAGCTTCATTCCATAATCGTAAGTAGGGCTGAAGTCTGTCTATATTTTCTGCGCCTAATAAGATGAAGAGTCTTTGAAATTGGCTGGTTGTTTGAAGAGTTTGTTCAATTTCATCAAGTTGTTCCATCAGCTTTAAAAAAGCTTCAGCTTTTAAATGAGATGCGGAAGAAAAATGATGATGAACTTGTCCGGTAGAGGTTTGTGCTTCTGTTGCGATTCTACGTACCGTCATGGCTGTAAAACCTTCAGCCAAAGCAACTTGCATGGCAGCTTGCAAAATCATTTCTCTGCGTTGATCGCGATTAAGATAGGCCATGTTTCTTTCACCTGACTGAATTCGACACAAACTACATTAAATTTAAAAATTGGACAAGTGTCCAATTGTGTATATAATAACCATGATTTGAACACATGTCCAATTTTTGGATATTAGAAGAATGTTATGCAAAAGAAATGGTTAATCCTGACAATTATCGTCCTTATTTATTTACCTGTGACAATTGATGCAACAGTGATGCATGTTGCTACACCGACTTTAAGTGAAGCATTAAATTTAACTGCCAATCAGCTTTTATGGATCATTGATATCTATTCACTGATTATGGCGGGTTTAATTTTGCCGATGGGTGCACTTGGTGATCGTATCGGCTTTAAAAAATTATTATTTATAGGAACTGCCGTTTTTGGTATTGGTTCTCTAGCTGCGGCTTTTTCTCCAACGGCCTATGCCTTAATTGCTTCACGTGCTGTTTTAGGCCTAGGGGCAGCGATGCTTATTCCGGCCACTTTATCAGGCATCCGTAATGCTTTTACCGAAGAAAAGCAGAGAAATTTTGCACTCGGTCTCTGGTCTACAGTAGGTGGCGGTGGGGCAGCTTTTGGCCCGCTAGTTGGTGGATTTGTGCTGGAACATTTCCATTGGGGAGCTGTATTCCTCATTAACATTCCGATTATTTTAGTGGTTCTAGTTATGATCGTAATGATCATTCCTAAACAGCAAGAAAAAACTGATCAGCCAATTAACTTAGGACAAGCTTTAGTTTTAGTGGTAGCCATTTTAAGCCTCATCTATTCAATCAAATCGGCTATGTATAACTTCTCGGTACTTACAGTCGTGATGTTTGTGGTGGGTATAAGCACATTAATTCACTTCATTCGAGGCCAAAAAAGAACGACCACGCCAATGATTGATCTGGAATTGTTTAAACATCCAGTGATTTCTACCAGCATTGTCATGGCAGTTGTTTCAATGATTGCTTTGGTTGGCTTTGAATTACTACTGTCTCAAGAGTTGCAGTTTGTGCATGGGTTTTCTCCATTACAGGCAGCCATGTTTATTATTCCATTTATGATCGCAATTAGTTTAGGTGGTCCACTAGCAGGAATCTGTTTAAATAAATGGGGACTTAGACTTGTATCTGCTGTTGGTATTTTAATAAGTGCACTCAGTCTCTGGGGACTTGCCCAACTTAACTTTTCGACTGATCACTTTTTAGCGTGGACGTGTATGGTCTTTTTAGGCTTTAGTATTGAGATTGCCTTACTGGCTTCAACTGCTGCCATTATGTCATCTGTACCCCCACAAAAGGCGAGTGCAGCAGGTGCGATTGAAGGTATGGCCTATGAGCTTGGCGCTGGTTTAGGCGTCGCTATTTTTGGTTTGATGTTGTCTTGGTTTTATAGTCGCTCAATTAGTTTACCGGCCGAGCTTCCGTCAAACTTAATTGAAAAAGCGAGTATTTCAATTGGTGAAACTATGCAATTAGCATCTAGCCTTGAAAAACCTTTAGGAGAGCAATTAGTTGCGGTTGCGCAGCAAGCTTTTAGCTATGCACATAGTTGGGTGCTTACTATCTCAGCCATTTGTTTCTTCCTGTTAACTGTATTTGTCTGGTTTAGTTTTCCTAAGAAAGTAAACTAAAATAAAGGGTAAAAAGAGAGATTTATCTTTCTTTTTACCCTCAAATGTCTTTTTAATATTTTCTTTATATTCAATTTAGTTATTTAATTCTCATAACCAAACTATTATTTAATGAATTTCATGTTTTTATTTCAAAATGATTCAAGCATCATCTTATTGAAATTTAATAAAAAATTAATGATTTGAAAATTGACTGCAAAAAAATGGTTTGTTAACCTGCTATTCGAAAATCTAAAAACAAATAAAAGAGGCTACGGTGAATTTTAAATTAAAAACATCACTTATTATTGGTGCAATTGTTGCATCTTCACTTGTATATGCTGCAACCGTACTCTCACCAAATCAGAATAATAATAGTGGATCAATTCCGACGGGTTATTCAGATTTAGAGTTTTCTTTAGCTAATGGAAATTGGGTAAAAAATCTCTCTTTACCAACAAATGCTAATAATTCAGACAAAATTACAATTCGTTCTAGTGCTGCTTATAGTAGTTATTTAGACACTTCTAATACGAATATTCCGTTAGAAGTGTTGAAGATAAATAGCGGAGATATCTATCAATTCATTTTTAATAGCAGTCAAAATAAATGGATTGCTCAGCTAGCAACGGTTAGTCCTACTACTGGGGCTAACTATGAGTTAATACCGTTAACGCCTGCAACCATGCAAAAAGTACTTATTCAAGATGGCAAATGGGCACAAACCATTGCTTTACCAAGTGATGTGCGTGACGGAACAACCGTACAAGTTGTTTCTACAGCAAGTGTAAGTTCGGATATTGATAAAACCAACTTACTATTCCCGAGCAGTTTTACATTAAAAAATGGTTCTGAATATTGGTTTAAATATTATTCTGCTTTAGGAAAATGGGTGCCAGAATATATAAAACCTCAGAAGCTAAATGTTCAGCAAATTGGAACATCTTTAGCAGCAGTAAATAGCCCACTTACCGAAATTGCATTTGGAGATGGAAATTGGGTTTCTAATTTCACTTTACCTACCACTGCAAATGATCGGGATAGGATTATTATCAAGTCTACTGCAACTTGGTCTGCAAAAATTAATAATACCAATGTTAATAGCCAAGCGACCTTAACCCTTAAAACAGGCGATCAGTATGAGTTTATGTATGTAAGCGACAAAGGCTATTGGCAGCTTATCTCTTCACCAACAAAAGTGATTGATTCAACGGCAACAATTCCTGCAATTTTACCGAATATGACCCAACCCACTTTAAAGGTAAAACTGTCTACATCCAATTGGCAGCCGACCTTGCAGCTACCAGCTCAAGCTCAAGTCGGAGATAAGGTGGTTATTGTGTCGAATGCATCGGCCGACACCTATATTAATGCTGCTAATGGTTTGTCGACAGCAATTAAAAATGGTGAAAACCGCCGTTTTATCTACACCGCTCAAGGTTGGACAGTAGATAGTTATACAATTGATATGTTGTTGGTTTCTAGCCCAGAAGTAAACTCAATTTTAGGTGAAAGTGCAGCAAAACTTAGAATGATTGAAGGCGTAAATTTAACAAACTTAACCGCTGAAAATTCAAATGCACGTTTTTACTTAAGAGATGTGGGCTATTTAACTTATAAAATCCCAGCTACTACTTTAAAAGAAGCAATCTCGACTGGACGAGATGACACGACGGTACAAAATGAGCGTAAACGTGTATTGGCAGACGGTGTTTATTATCAAGGTAATGAACCAGGGGATGGCGGTTGTGGCTGGGCTTGGATTAATGCTTCGGCATATAACATGATTGGTGCAAATGATATTGCAGGTTGTTCTTTTGCAGCCATGCGTCATGAAGTTGGGCATAATCTTGGTCTATATCATAATGGCTCAACCAATATCGGTTCAGGTTTTGCTCATCCCTTAGGTAGTACTGCAATGGGTGGCAATAATATTAATTTTTATTCTAGTCCATACCTTTACAATCCTAAATATGGTGTTCGTTTGGGTGAAGAAGGAAAAATTGATGCGGTTAGTGTGATTAACCTGAACGCACAAAAAATTTCTCTATATAACTAATCTCTATTTTTAGCTGTAAATAATGAAGAAAAATAAGTTGTTAATAGGAACTGCTATCGCTTGTGTGGCGTTAGCAGTTTTAGTCTGGTTTGCTTTTTCACAGCAAAGTTCTTCTGCTTTAACGTTCTCTCCAGAAAGTCGGCAACAATCTGGGGCAAAAATGATAGAGAGTCAAAATATTCTGAATTTGAGTCCGTCAGAAAAAGAAAGGTTGTCTCAGCAACAAATTGTTTTTAATGAAGTAGAAAAAGATCAATTGCATTCTAAAGCTAATTTTCCCTTGCTTAAAAATGCTAAAGGTATGGTCATTAAATATGATCCAAATGTGATCGAACTTAAAAAAGTCGGAGACACTGTTAAATTTCAGATGTTGGAATATGGCATTAACCGTACAGGGAAAATTGTAGAGATCGAACCTGTTGATCAGGATATTGTTCGATGGACTGGTAGATTTGACCAAGGCGATCCGAACCAGAATTTCTTTACCATTACCCAAAGTCAAAAAGACCACTATACGATCATGCAAATTTTTACCGAGAAAGGAAATTATTCGGCTGAAATTAAGGATGGTGTTGGGTTGGTGCAAACTATGGATGAGGGTGTTACAGATCAGGAGTTACATCATGATCATCCATAGAGGAATAAATGATTTTGGTAGGGAAAAGAAGTCAGTTCGCAGTTTATCTGTACGGATATGAGCTTTATGCGTTCACACTCTTTTAAAAACAAAGTATGCTTATGCCTGTAACAAGGAGCATACATGTATCAAGTACTTGCTAGAAAATACCGTCCACGTAATTTCAATGAGTTAGTGGGACAAAACCATGTTTCTCGTGCATTAAGTAGTGCATTGGAACGCGGTCGTCTTCACCATGCTTATTTATTTACAGGAACGCGTGGTGTAGGTAAAACTACAATCGCCCGTATTTTAGCCAAGTGTTTGAACTGTGAAACAGGTGTGACTGCTACACCATGTGAAGTCTGTGCAACCTGCAAGGCGGTAAATGAAGGCCGTTTTATTGATTTAATCGAAATTGATGCTGCTTCAAGAACAAAAGTAGAAGATACGCGTGAACTTTTAGATAATGTTCCTTATGCGCCAACGCAAGGTCGTTTTAAAGTTTATCTGATTGACGAAGTACATATGCTTTCTACGCATTCTTTTAATGCGTTATTAAAAACACTAGAAGAACCACCAGAACACGTTAAATTTCTGTTTGCAACGACTGATCCGCAAAAGCTACCAATTACGGTTATTTCACGTTGTTTACAATTTACTTTAAGACCTTTAGCGGTAGATGAAATTACCAAACACCTTGGCGCTATTCTTGAAAAAGAACAGATTATTGCTGATCAAGATGCAATTTGGCAAATTGCTGAATCTGCTCAGGGTTCACTGCGTGATGCGCTATCTTTAACTGATCAAGCTATAGCTTATGGCCAGGGTTCTATACATCACCAAGATGTGAAAGAAATGCTTGGCTTGATTGACCGTACGATCATTTATGATTTGATTTTAGCGGTTCATCAAAACCAACGTGAAAAAGTGAGTCAGTTATTACTCCAATTTAGATATCAAGCCTTAGATGTATCGTTAGTGCTCGATCAGCTCATTTCAACATTACATGAGTTAGCTTTATTACAGTATTTACCAGAGCTTGGCTTAAAGTATAGTGAAGAAATTAATGCCAAAATTCTTCAACTTTCTAAGTTAATTTCTGCTCAAGATTTGCAGCTTTACTACCAAATCGCATGTAAAGGCCGTTCAGACTTGCAACTTGCCGTAACGCAAGAGCAAGGTTTCGAAATGTGCATTTTACGCTTGTTGGCTTTCCGTCCTTTAGCACCAAATGAAATTTTAGTTTCAGAGCCTGTTCAACAAAATGAGCAAGCAGTGGTAGGGCTAAATCAACAAGTTCAGCAAACTGCTCAGGAGATTACACCTGTAAGTACTGTTCAGCCTGTTGAAGTTATTAGCCAACCCGCTATGGTTGAACCTGAACCTGAACCTGAACCTGAACCTGAACCTGAACCTGAACCTGAACCTGAACCTGAACCTGAACCTGAACCTGAACCTGAACCTGAACCTGAACCTGAACCACAGTCTAATCAGGATTTAATGGTATTTGACCCAAATCATCATGAGCTGATTGGGCTTGAGTCAGTACCTGTTCAAGAAACGATTAGTGTTCTAGAGGAAGATTTTATTCCGGTACCAGAACAAAAGGCAGTACATGTTCAGGCTGAAATCCAAACCAAACAAACTGAACCTGAGCCAACATTTACTGCTGAGCCGCAAGGTTTGTTTGAAACATCTGATACTGAGTTTTCTCTGGATCAAGATGCACCTGTAACTCATGATTTGGTTTCTGAGCCTGTTATTGAGCAGCAAACATTGGTGCAAGCCGAAGTGGTTGTTGAAACTGCTACAGTTATCAAAGAGTCTAGTGCAACTGATAACGCGCAATTGATGCCTCAGGATATTTTGAAGCTTTCTGCTCAAGTTTTAGAAGGCGAGTGGACACTTGAAAAGTGGGAATATTGGTTTAGAAATAGTCAGCTTTCCCCAGCCGTTCAAGAACTTGCTCAACATGGTGTGATGACTGGTGAAATTGGAGGCAATACGATTTTCCATATTCCTCAAGAATATGAAAATATGTTAACCCAATTACAGCAAGGCCTAATTGACGCTTTAAAGCAACAATGGGCAGATACACAGTTTACAGTTGAATATGGTGCAGTTCATACATCTACACCTTATGTTATGCAAAGCATTCGTAAAGAAAAAGCTTTCCATAGAGCGACAGAGCTATTACAGCAACAACCCGTTATTAAAAGCCTTATAGAGACTTTTGATGGTGAGTTACAAAATATTCAATTAAAGCCTTAATTCCAATTGAGTTTTGATTTGGTGAAAAATATGTAAATGATAGAATTTTCATATTTTTCATTGGATTGAAATATTCAGGTCACGCCACTGTCATTGTACTTTTCTATGTTAGCCATTTTAGATTTTAAAATGGACTATATATCGTCATGAAAAGGCAATGTACGGGAATAACTTCCTTTAAATATTCATATTTCTTACTAATCGGTGCACTCTTACTGAGTGGTTGTAACGACTCGGCAAATGATAATTCGAATACACCCGACACAGGTAAAAAGCCTGTCATGCGCTGTGCTCCATAAACTTAAATAATAAAAAGAATTTGATCATGATTACACGTCGTAAATTTTTAAATTACTCTTTAAATATGGGCTTTGGTGCTGCAGCGTTGGCGGCTTTCCCATCAAGTATTCGAAAGGCTCTAGCAATTCCTGCAAATAATAAAACGGGCACCATTCAAGATATTGAGCACGTTATTATTTTGATGCAGGAAAACCGATCTTTTGATCATTACTTTGGTACGTTAAAAGGCGTTCGAGGTTTTGCTGACCGCTTTACAATTCCTTTGCCAAATGGTCGTAAGGTTTGGGAGCAGCTTAGACGCAATGGGCAAGTTTTAACGCCTTTTCATTTAGACGGTACAGCCAATAATGCACAGCGCGCAGATGGTACGCCGCATACGTGGAATGATAGTCAGTTGGCTTGGGACAATGGCCGTATGGCGAACTGGCCAACCCATAAAACTGATATATCCATGGGCTATTTTAAAGAAAAAGAAATTCCATATCAGTTTGCACTTGCCAATGCCTTTACGATTTGTGATGCCTACCATTGTTCCATGCACACTGGAACAGATGCGAACCGATCTTTTCATTTAACCGGTACCAATGGGGCAACGCCGACTAAGCGTTCATTTGTAAATAACGAATGGGACTGGATTGATGGTAATCCCGCTACGGCAGACCGTGGTTACACTTGGAAAACTTATGGCGAAAGATTAGAAGAAGCAGGTGTTAGCTGGATTTGCTATCAAAATATGCCAGATGAATGGGGCGATAATATGTTGGGTGCGTTCCGTTCTTTTAGAAAGGCCAACATTGCATCCGGTTATCCCGTTTCAAGCGGTGGAGAGCCGAATAAACCGTATGCCGATACGGGTCAAAAACTACCGTATAAAGCCTATGATGCGGCTACTGATAATGCCAAAAATCCACTATATAAAGGCATTGCCAATACGCTACCGGGCAATAAACCAGAAGAGTATCTTGACGCTTTTAAAAGAGACATTCGTGAAGGGAAGTTACCTCAAGTTTCTTGGATTAATGCGCCATCAATTTACTGTGAACATCCGGACCCTTCAAGTCCGGTTCAAGGAGCTTGGTTTATTCAAGAAATTATTGATGCATTAACTGCTGTACCAGAGGTGTGGAGTAAAACAGCACTACTTATTAACTTCGATGAAAATGATGGTTACTTTGACCATATGCCATCACCATCTGCTCCATCACGACTTGCAAATGGACAATATGCTGGTAAATCAACATTAAGTAGTGCTGATATGCAGGATGAATATTTTGATCATGCTGCGCCTGAAGGAAGCCATTCTCAGCCTACACCTGATGGACGTGTTTATGGTCCGGGCCCGCGTGTTCCTTTGTATGTGATTTCTCCATGGAGCCGTGGGGGTTGGGTAAACTCGCAAGTGTTTGACCATACGTCCGTGCTCATGTTCTTAGAAAAACGTTTTGGTGTAAAAGAACCGAATATCAGTCCATACCGCCGTGCAGTGTGTGGTGATTTGACCAGTGCATTTAACTTTAAAACACCAAATGCAGATGTTTTACCGCAGCTTAATGGTAAGCAAACCCGTGTGCAGGCAGATGCGCTAAGGGAAAATCAAGAAGCTTTGCCAGCTGTTCCCGTACCAACTGACATTAAATTACCAATTCAGCAAAGTGGCATACGTCTGTCGCGTGCGCTACCTTATGAGTTGCATACCAGTGCACGTTGTAGCATTGATGGCAAAGTGCAATTAATTTTTTCTAATACAGGTACGCAAGCAGCGGTTTTTCATGTTTATGACAAACTTAACTTAGACCGTATTCCAAAGCGGTATATTGTCGAGCCGAATAAAACACTAGATGATGAATGGGATGCTTTAAAAGATAACTTAGGCCGTTATGACCTATGGGTACTTGGTCCAAATGGCTACCATCGTCATTTTAAAGGGGATACTCAACGTATTATCGATAGTGGTGTTAAACCTGAAATTCGAGTGTGCTATGACATCGCGAATGGTGATGTTTATGTCGAACTCATGAATGAGGGAACCAAGGATACAATACTGACGGTAAAACCTTGTGCATATCGACAAGATGCGCCATTACAACTGACCGTAAAAGCGGGACAAGTGGTTAAGCAACATTGGTCGTTGGCTGATGTTGGGCATTGGTATGATTTTGAAGTTATGAGCCAAAGTGATCCGTATTTTTACCGACGTTTTGCTGGCCGAGTCGAAACAGGGGAAGACTCTTTTAGTGATCCTGCAATGATGTAAGTTAAGACGAGGCAAAAAGAGCAAATTATTTTCTTTTTGGCTCATCTTTTTATAATAAAAAATTATCTAAAACTTCACGAACTGACTCGGAAATTGGCACAGTCTTGCGTGTTTCGCGATCAACAAACACATGCACAAAATGTCCTTGAGCTGACGCTTGGTCTTGACCTTGTTTAAAGATTGCCAATTCATAGCGTAAAGATGTTGTACCAATTTTACCAATCGCTACACCTACTTGAATAACTTCTGGAAATGATAACTCTTGAAAAAAGCTACAAGCTGAGTCGACGACTAAACCAATTGATTTTGCTTCATGAATATCAAAACCTGTTTTCTGGATGAGTAAAGCATTGGCAGCCGTATCGAAGTAGCTATAGTAAGTCACATTATTTACATGACCGTAAATATCATTATCGGCCCAGCGAGTTTGAATATCTAAAAAGAATTTAAATTGATCACGAGTTTTTAAAACGGGTTTAGTCATTAATAAATCGCCTGATAAATTGCTAAAGCAGCGGCTTCTGTCATATCACGTGGATTATTTTGTAGTAAGCGGGTTTGCAACATGGCATCTTGAGCAAGTCTTGGTAAGCTAGACTCTTCAATACCCAAATCACTAAGTTTTAAAGTCAAACCGCTACGGTCTAAGTGATTTTGCATATGGTCAATAAACAGATCACATAACCCATCGGTGCTGCCATTACTATATGGATCTAGCCATTGCATAAGTTCTGCATAGTATTTTTTTGCATTCGGCGCATTAAATTTTAAAACTTCAACCAGCACTAAAGCATTGGTATGTCCATGCGATAAATGAAAATGTCCACCCAGTGGGTAAGCTAGAGCATGCACAGCTGCAACAGGTGAGTTAGCAAATGCCTGACCTGCAAGCATTGAGCCGAACAGCATGTTCTGGCGTGATTCTAAATCATTACCATCTTTAAGAACTTTCGGTAAATTATGGTTCAATAATTTCAGTGCATGTTTGGCTAAAATATCGGTATAAACATTTTTTTTGTGTTTAGAAGTATATGCCTCAATGGCATGGACCATAGCATCGATACCAGTTGCAGCGGTAATATGTGCTGGAAGGTTTTGAGTAAAAGTTGCGTCAAGAATTGCTGTATCAGCATATAGTACTGGGGAAACAATCCCCATTTTTGTTGTCTCGCCAGTAGTTACAATTGAGATAGGCGTTACTTCTGAACCTGTGCCCGCAGTAGTAGGAATCAATATAAGTGGTAGGCGAGTGGTGGTTACTTGGTTTACGCCATACATCTCTTGCAAACTTTGAGTTTGATCAGGATGCGAGAGCAAAGCGATTACTTTTGCCACATCCAAAGAGCTACCACCTCCAAAACCAATAATGACATCTACATTTTGCTGTTTTGCATAATTGGCCGCATCTAAAACGACTTGTTCTGGCGGATCAGCCTGCACATCTGCATAAATGACATATTCTATATTGAGGGTATCTAAAATTTGCAGGATGGGACGGTGTAATTGGTTTTTAACCATACCAGCATCTGTGACTAGCAATAACTTACGGTAAGATTTTGAAGACAAAACATTCTGTAATTCTTGTATAGAGCCTAAGCCAGAGATGATATTTGGAACAGTTTGAAATTGAAAATGGCTCATATACATTATTTCCTTATTCTTGAAAATTATTGTTGAACGGTTCTATTCAATCTTTAAGTAACTTAGCATAAGACGCTTTAAAATAAAGTAGTTCTGAGGCAATTATGTTGAGGGTTGTATGAGGTGAGCACTGTTTGTATGTGCTCGAAGAGGAATATTTAACAGGTGTACAAGTTATTTAAAAGGCCATTGAACCGTGGGCTTTTTGTTATTTGTGGCCTTGTGTAGATTTTCGAGCAGGCTAGTAATTTTATATAATGTCTTAACAATTTATAATTTTATTTGGTTCTAAAAATGAAAATTTCTAAAACTTTACTTAGTGTTATTGGATGTACTTGCTTCATGCTTAGCTCTGCAGCGATGGCGAAAACTAACTCTGGTGTATATTCACCTCAAAAGGGTGTCATTTGTGATAAATACATTTGTGCGGATAAAAAAGGCGTCTCTAAAAAACTTACAGCTAAATATTTAGGTCCTTATAAAGCGAATAAAGCTTTCTCTCAAGGCGATTTTGATACTTCAGCATTTACATTCTCAAATGGTGTGTTTTGTGATACCAAAACAAAGCTATGTCATGTCGATCGATACTTTCAAAATGGGCATCGTAGCAAAATTGATAAAAATATGACTGATAAATTATTCAAAAATAAATAATTTTCCTGTATTAAATAAGGTTTGACTAAAACGATCAATAACTTAAAAGACAAAATTTTGTGTTTTAAGAAAAAATTATGCTATGTTTAAATACGCTTTAATGATGAGCAAGTTTAATTCATGAACTGTTTACCAAAAAAAATCAATACCACCACCACGACCTTTAAAAAAGGCTGCGTGTGATTTTTTATTAGAGCAACTTAATAAGATACCCCAACCCAGCCAATAATGGCTGGGTTTATTTTTCTCTGCTCATTATTGGCTTTTTTAAGAGAAAGATTATGGACCAAAGTTATAACTCAAAATCAGTTTTACTCATCATTGATATGCAAAATGGACTATTCAAAGCAAAGTCGACGCCATATAACCATCAATTTGTACTTTCAAATATTCTTAAGTTGATTAATTATCACCGTTCCAATAACAAGCCAATTATTTTTGTCCGTCATGTTGGCGAAAAAGATACGCCTTTAGATCCCGATAGTCTAACTACTCAGTTGATAACAGAGTTATCTTGCAATCCAGATAAAGATATTGTCATTGAGAAAATCTACCCGAGCAGTTTCAAGCATACTGTCTTAAAAGAACTATTAGAGAAACTTGATATTGATGAAATCATAGTGACTGGGATGAAAACGGAATATTGTATAGATGCGACTATTAGAGCTGCTTCAGAGTTTGGATACAAAGTAACTTTAATCTCTGATGCCCATACAACATTTGATTCTACGGTTTTAGATGCGCAGCACATAATTGATCATCATAACCAAGTTTTAAACAATGCTTTTGCTAAGGTAAAAACTACTGAAGAGTTTTTCCATTAAATAATGATTATTAGCTATTGGTAGGGTTTTAATTGTTAAGTATTTCTGTAAAATTGAGATGTTGCCTTAAACAACAATAAACCTTAATGATCAGCGCAAAGTCATAAGGGGAAGCCTACTTGAAAGAGTAGGCTTTTTTTATATTATCTATAAATATCTTTGGTTTAGGCTTAAACATAAAAGAGGGGGACATACAAAAATTTATTTCTTATGGCTACGATGAGTTAGTTTCAGTTCCAAATGATTAAAATCTATAACTTGGTCAGATGAATCAACAAGTTTCAATTTGAGTTCATCATCTGAATTTTTCTTAAAAACTTTAACGACATCCCGATCTGCTTCAATAAAATTACCGCCAGATTCAAGCATAGCAAGCAAAACAATATTTAGGCTTTTACCTTTTTTGGTAAGTAAATATTCTTTACGTTCCCTTACACCTATTTCTTTATAAATAGATAACTCAAATATTTCTAATTCAATAAGATGTTTGAGACGATTAGATAAAATTTGTTTTGATATTCCTGTATTTACTAAAAAATCATTAAATTTTGTTACTCCATAGAAAGCTTCTCTTAACAAGAGGATTGTCCATCTGTCATTCATTATTTCAGTAATTTTAAAGATTCCACATACATCTGCGGGAAATTTATGGTCTGGAATAATTTGATTTGACATTAGAGGAAGCTCCAATTAGGATGGGTCTATAATTTAGACCTAGAATTAATTCAGGTAGCATTATGCCATTTATAAATATACAAACTATAGAAGGTTTACTCGATAAAGACAGTAAGGCCGAACTTTTTAAACGGATAACAGACTTATTTGTAGAAATAGAGGGTAAGGGTAATCCTGCTTTTCGAGAGCATGTTTGGATAAGAATTGATGAATATCCACCTGAACAGTGGCAATTAGGTAGCTTAAGTCCAACAAAACAAATGATTGAGTTAATGACTGCATCTAAGTGATTTATTTAAAGCCCTATGAGTAGGGCTTTTATAATTGAGTATGGTTTTGCTGAAAATATATTTAGCGTATCTAATGAAAATAAAAATACAAGTTTAGCTACTTTATCGACTGATTTATCAACTTTTAATCTATTGATAAACATTATTTTCCTTTTCAAGCCATCTGAGTTTTGACAAAATGCAACATGTCACAATGGTCAACTCAAACCTGACAACAATTGATAGTTTAGTCAGGGTTTTGCAAGATTTTACGTGCAAAATACTTATTCATATGTAATTCAAGTGGTTGGAATAAATTTCTAATGGAAACGCAGTATAAGGTGTTATGTGTCTGTTTAGGAAATATCTGCCGTTCTCCCACGGCTGAAGTTGTTTTCAGACATTATTGTGATAAACATCAACTCAATGTCATTGTCGATTCAGCTGGAACGAGCAATTATCATCCAAATAAAGCACCAGATCAGCGTAGCCAACTGCATGCGAAGAAAAGAGGCTATGACTTATCATCTTTACGTGCCAGACAACTTTCAACTCAAGACTTTTTAGATTTTGATTTGATTTTGGCAATGGATCATCAGAACTTTGAAGATATTCATGATTTGCTACAAAGCGCTATCTTTCAATTTGGTAGCCATCAAATTCGAGCAAAAGTCGCATTAATGAGTGAACATGATCCCCAATATCCAAAGCAAGCTTTGCCTGATCCTTACTATGGTGGTGATGATGGCTTCGAGCGTGTACTTGACCAATGTGAATCGAGTACTCTCGCATGGATTAATGTTTTGAAAAAACAATTGAAAGTTTAAGAATAGGTTTATCAATACAATGCAAATTCAAAATCAAGTACAGCTTAAGCCATTCAATACTTTAAGTTTAGATGTAACAGCTTCTCATTATACTAAGATTACATCTGTTGAAGATATTAAAGAAGCTTTGGATTTTGCTAAACAGCATGAGCTAAATGTACTTGTTTTATCTGGCGGTAGTAATATGTTGCTGCCACAGCAAATTAATGCGTTAGTCATTCACCTTGATATTCAAGGTATACAAGTTTTATCAGAAGATCAGAATTTTGTTCGTGTCAAAGTAGGTGCAGGACAGGTTTGGCACGATTTTGTTTTATATAGTACACAGCAGAACTGGTTTGGTTTACAAAATTTAGCCCTTATTCCTGGCTTGGTGGGTGCTTCACCAGTACAAAACATTGGTGCCTATGGCGTTGAAGTTGGTGAGTTTATTGAGTCAGTACAGGTCTATGACCGTAAACTTGGAGAGACACAATCAATTTTAGCGGCCGACTGTCATTTTTCTTATAGACATAGCATTTTTAAAGATGATCCGACGCGTTACATCATCACGCATGTCACCTTTAAATTACTCAAGCAACCTCATTTAAAGTTGAATTATGGTGATTTAAAGGAAGCCGTTGGAGACAATCTCACTGCTGAAAATTTACAAAATCAGGTCATCCGTATTCGTCAAAGTAAATTACCTGATCCAAAAGAATATCCAAATGTAGGAAGCTTCTTTAAAAACCCGATTGTAAGTGCTCAAGAATTTGAACGCTTAATCACACAATTTTCAACAATTCCACATTATCCTCAAGCCAACGGTAACGTTAAAATTGCAGCGGGTTGGTTAATTGATCAAGCAGGTTGGAAAGGTAAACAACTTGGTGTGGTGGGGATGTTTCATAAACAAGCCTTGGTTTTGGTGAATTATGCCAATGCATCTCTTGCTGATGTAAAGAAAACTTATCAAGCTGTACAACACGATGTTGATCAGCGTTTCCATGTTATGTTAGAACCAGAACCTGTGCTTTATAACAGTTTAGGTTTAATTGAAAATCATACGGAATAGTTCTATGCCAAAAGTACACTTGATGGTACGTTTTGTACAAGTAGTTACTGTGCTATTTGTACTATTGGGCTGTTTCGTGGTTTTTCTATATTCGCCATTTTATTCAAAACTTATTGTAGCTGGACTTAACTATTTTGTTCCAGTAGATGTGAATGAAGTGGCAGCGGAAAGCCAGCGAAAAGCTGCATTAAGTGAACATGATAACTTAGAGCCTGGTTCAAACTTATGGATTGCTCGTCAGGCTTATTTAAAGCTTACCGAAGATGCTATACGTGAAAAAAAGACAGCAGACTTGGGCTACATACAAGAAAACTATAAAGCTTTGCAGCAAATTATTCTTTTAGAAGAAAAAGAACAAGAGATGGAAGAAGAGGAAGAAACTTCAGCTGTAAGTGTTCCATTAGTCGCGAAAAACTCAGAAATTGATGCAGCTGATGAAACAAGTAGCCCTATAGATGAAGCGCTTTTTATTAACAGTTCTGAAAACAAGGCTCTTACTGAACAATATACCGAGTTTTTAGCAAGAAAACCTGTAGTACCTGAACATCAAAAAGCGGTAAGTGAGCCTGAGCAAAAAGTTGAATATGTCCGTAAAAATCCTCTGCCAACTCAACCTAAAAAGTTAACAGAACCGTATGCTATTGTAGTACTAGGTGGCGGTTTAACTTTAGATAAAAATGGCAAAGATATTGTAGTTAATAGTTATACCCGCTTAAGACTAGAGAAAACGTTAGAAGTTGAAAAGCAAAACCATCTACCAATTGTATTAAGTGGTGTTGAAGCACCATATATGCAAGCATGGTTAAAAAAACGTGGTGTCGATGCAAAATTATTAGAACAAAGAAGTATGAATACTTGTGAAAATACTCGTTTTAGTTCATTACTGCTTCAAAAGAAAGGCGGTGCGCCTACAGTAATGTTAGTTACAGATGAATATCATATGCCGCGTACGCGCCGTTTATTTGCTCTGAATGGTATCGAAACGATTCCAGTTATTGCCCCTATGCCAACACCGCTTACACGTTGGCAACCGAGTATACAAAACTACGATCATAGTCGTCGTGCAAATTATGAATTACTTGCGACAATTCGTGACATGTTATTTGGTTCAAGTGATTGTCGAGAGGTGCCTTAATGTCTGAGATTCCATTTCTCAATCCTGCCGTATTAAAACAATTAGATTTACCGGTACCTAACCGTGATCTCACTCCACAAGTTTTAAGTCCACTCAATTTAAATACATTAGAAGAGCCTTCTCGTGAACTTTTAGCATACCGCAAATTATACGGTTTGCATTTACTCGACTGTGACCATTGGCAAGGCTATGTTCAAATGCCTTTATTTCGTCTGCATGTCCAAGTTTTTAAGCCTAAATTAGACAAAGTACAGGGGACTGTATGTTTGTTGCATGGCTATCTTGAACATAGCGGGATTTATCAACCTATTATCCGTGAAATTCTTGAACAAGGCTTCAGTGTAATTACTTATGATTTACCTGGTCATGGTTTAAGTAATGGTTCACCTGCAAGTATTCAAAATTTTGATCATTACCAGCAAGTTCTAATGGCGGTTTATCAGTATGTCAAACATGCAGATCAGTTACCAAAACCGTGGGTGGGTATCGGCCAAAGTACGGGTGGAGCAATCTGGATGCATCACTTGCTCGAGTATGCTGAAAAAAGACAAGATCCAATTGTTGATAGAGTTTTGCTACTTTCACCTTTAATTCGACCAGCTAAAACAGCATGGTGGCATAATCCAGTGGGACTGGGCATTATTCGTCGTATTAAACGCCAAGTACCAAGACACTTTAGACGTAACAATCATAATCCTGAATTTTTACGTTTTGTTCGTTTAAAAGATCCATTACAACCACGCATGATGGGGATGGACTGGATTTTAGCAATGTCAAAATGGATGCAAGAAATGGAAGAGCGTCCAGCTTGTCGTATTCCTGTTTGGTTAGCACAAGGGGCATTAGACCAAACGGTAGACTGGCGCTATAACATTGAGTTTATTCGCCGTAAATTTAGACTTCAAACCTTGTTAATGCTTGAAGAGGGGTCTCATCAATTAATTAATGAACGTGCAGATATACGTGCAGCTTTAACTGGTTTAATTCCAGCCTTTTTACATGCTAAGCCAAAGCATTTTTATTATTAAAAAAATAATGCACTCACTCTAGTCAATAGATTGAGTGCATCAGTTAATCAAATCAGATGATTATTTTAAACTTTGATAAAGTTCTACGAAATTTTTATACACTGAAGATTGTTTCTGCGGTGAATACATATTTCGCTCAATAATACCTTTATCAGTCTTAACTAACACATTAATGTTTTTTGCATTTTTAAATTCCTGTAAGAACTGACTTGGAATAATAAAGTACGTGGTCGAGTGTTTAGGAACAAATCTGCTAACAGTAGTTTTCTCAGTGGCTTGAGCTGGGTTATAGCTAAATTGTTTTCCATCAATATCAAATACTAATGAATTAATATCATAGAAGTTATAACTACTGCTTAAATGTACATCTACACGGACTTGGTTTTTCTGTTTTTCATCCCATTTAACAAGTAAGCTTGGACAAAGTTCTGTAGGTAGGCAATTGAGCTGACCCGCTGTTTTTAGCTCAGATGTTGCTGTCGTGGTAGTAGATTTATATGAGGTCGTGCTACAAGCTGTTGTAAGTAAACAAGTACCTAATAAAAATAGGGCTTTTTTCATAATGTAATTCCAAGAAAGCAGATATTATTTATCTTATAGGTGATAAATTTTACCCTTTATTAAAGAGTTTTTGGGCTTAAAAAAGCAAATGGTTTTGCAATTTTAAAATCAGAAGTCGCATCTCCAGCATAGATATGGCTCTGCTCGGGACCGAGATCCAGTCTACGGGTTTTACCATCTTTAAAATTTATTTTCTTCAAGTCCACCCAAAATACATTGGGGGATAAAGCGGATTCAAAAAAATAAAGCATCTGTTTATGGTCTGCAACAGTTCTCCAACGGGTCGATGAAATATTAGGCTCTTCTTGTGTATTTAATCCATATGGAACAGAGGCATTTCGAATAACGCTAAATACAGAAGCCTGAGCTTGTTTCATATCGTCGTTTTTTGGAATTGCATTAATATAAAATGATGCTCGTGCAAAACGGTCAGAAGCGCGGTTAGTACCAGGAAGCATAACGGTACCGCCGATTTGTTTCCAATATTCAGCAAGTGCAAGCTGTTTATCAAATGTAGGAGAGTTAGTCATGATTTGATAACTTCGGCTGTGATGAATCACTTGTTTTCCGCCAATATATTCAATGATTGCACTATCACCTGTTTTATCGGAAATAGACAGATGGAGTGTTGTGAGTCTTGATTCGCCAGGCACGCTGTCTGTCACGATAGTATAGGGGTCTTTTTCAAGAGCTTTAACGGCTTCTTCAACGGTGGCGAAATTATCGAGTACATACTGTGCCCAAGCTGCGATACTTAATAATGGTTTATTAGAATTTTTTACATCTGGATACTGAGATTCGACTAACCATAAGACATTAGCGACTAAACCAGCTTCATTCATTCCGTCGGTCGTAGAGACTTCATAACCTGTTGCAATAACGCTGCCATATTTAGAAGTCCATTTAATTGAATTTGGTCCTGCACTTCCATCACGAGCAACACCACTCGGTAAAATCCATAAATTTGTGCCAGTATCAACTTTCCAGTCCATTGAACGGGCTGTAATAATATGTTGATTGTTGCCTAAATATACCGCACGTGTACAAGCCGATGTATAGCTACTTAACCCTACAGCAAGAGCAATAAAAGTGGGAATGAATGTTTTTTTAAACATGAGTGAATACCTTCTTGTTATTACAGTTTGAGGATATTTATTTAATAAAATTAAAGCGTGTATATTATTTATACTTTTATAGTAGGTGAAAAATATATTAAATACAAACTAAAAGAAGAGGCTATTTAAAGCAAAAATCACATATAAATTTAAAATATGAGAGAGCATCACATTTTAAATATGATGCTCAAATTATTAAGTTAGTATGAATTAAAAATGATTGGCATCAGCCATATTCCACATACGATAATAAAAATTATCATCATCATTTTTTAGTTCAGATTGTAAAAGTTCTCCTTCTTTCAAGAAGAAATGTAATTGAGCATAGTTCTTGATTTCACGGTCATTGACTCGTTGAGCCAAATGATGGGCTTTAATATCTGAAGGATGACGTAAACCGGCAGCAGCAATCATTTCTGATAAAGCATGTAATGTATTTTTATGGAAATTAAATACGCGCTCTGCTTTGGTAGGTACATGGAGTGCTTTTTGACGATCTTTATCTTGGGTTGCTACACCTACAGGACATTGGTTGGTATGACAACTTTGCGCTTGAATACACCCAACTGCAAACATAAAACCGCGTGCTGAGTTAACCCAATCTGCACCTAATGCAAAAGTACTAGCAATATCAAATGCGCTAATAATTTTACCGCTTGCACCAATTTTAACTTGGTCTCTTAGTCCAGCACCTACAAGCGTGTTGTGTACAAAACGTAAGCCTTCACGTAAGGGAGTACCAATATAGTCACTAAACTCAATTGGTGCTGCACCAGTACCACCTTCAGAACCGTCTACCACAATAAAATCAGGCACAATTTTTGTTTCAAGCATTGCTTTTACAATACTCATAAACTGCCAAGGTTGCCCAATACATAGTTTAAAACCAACAGGTTTGCCGCCAGATAAAGTGCGTAACTTTTGCAAAAAGTGCATCATTTCAATTGGTGTGGAGAAGCTAGAATGTTTTGCTGGTGAAATACAGTCATGATCACGTGAAACACCACGAATTTCGGCAATTTCAGCAGTAATTTTATGCTTAGGTAAAATACCGCCATGCCCGGGTTTAGCACCTTGTGAAAGCTTTAACTCAATCATTTTGATTTGTGGCAATTGAGACTGTTTAGCAAACTTTTGTTCGTCAAATTTTCCATCTAAAGTTCGACAACCAAAATAGCCACTGGCAATTTGCCAGACAATATCACCACCATTTTCTAAATGATAAGGGCTGAGACTTCCTTCACCAGTGTCATGATAAAACCCACCCAACTGTGCACCTTTATTTAATGCACGTATTGCATTTGCACTTAAACTACCAAAGCTCATGGCAGAGATATTCATAATAGATGCACTATAGGGTTGAAGGCATTGTGCATTACCAATTTGAATACGAAAACTCTTAGGATCTGCTGGTGGGCATGGACTAATTGAGTGAACAATAAAGCGATAATCTTGTTGATAGACATCTATGATTGACCCGAAAGGTTTATCGGCATTTTCATTTTTTGCACGTTGATAAACTAAGCTTCTTTGCATACGCGAAAAAGGTAGAGCATCTTGATCGGCTTCAATAAAGTATTGGCGAATTTCTGGACGTATATCTTCAAATAAAAAACGAAAATGACCCATAATTGGGTAATTTCTTAAGATAGAGTGTCTATTTTGTAAGACGTCATATAAACCCAATAAGCTTAATGCACCAGTAACGACCCATAAACCATTGAGTAGAGTATCTGAAATAAAATAATAGATACTATGAGGCGTATATACGGTTCTAAACCATGTGATACTAAGTGCCGTAAAAATACACAAGAACCAGAGTGAATGGCGTGAAAAGAATGTATTGAGAAATTTATGTCGAATGATTTGTGCTGGACTCGCCATATGTGAACAAATTCCTAATGTTTTACTGGCACATACCTTGCCAAGAAGCAGCTTAAACTACAAGTAGGGAATTGTTAGCTATAAGAGCATATATCAATAGTAAATGATTATATTTAAGATTAAATTGAATAGAGTGTATTTAATTTTCTATAAGCTGGGGCGTAATAATTTTAAGATAAAGTTGGTTTTATAAATAATGAACTTTTATAATTATTGCTTTGATTATAAAATATATGAGAGTTTTTTATGGTTTAGATTTTTTAAATAAGCCTGCTATTACTTAAAAAGCTAGTTAATAAAAAAAATCTAAATAAATCTGGGAATTAATCTAAACAGTTTTTTAACTTTATAAATTTAATCAAGTCTGAAATTTGCTTGTATGAGTTTGATCAAAAATCTAGCTTTTAAGTTAATGGCTTTATGTTTTTTTAAACATTTTTTGATAGTATTTGTCAATTGAAAGGATATTTTCAATAGATTTTATTACAACTATATAGCATTCTAAAAAATCAAGTAAGGGTTTGAAATGAGCTGGAAATTTTTAACATTTTCTGTTTTTTTTACTGATATTTTTTTATTGTTTTTAATGTTCTATCTTGGCTATGACTTCGAAACTTTTAAAAAAGTAGCTTTAGCTGAAACTTTACTAGTTATTATTGCCCTAATATTTGATTCCATGGAACAAAAGAAGAAACCTATTTTTCCTGGTTGTATCGTCTATCCATTGTTGGGCATTTTATTCATTTTAGGATTTACACCTATTCTTGATTTTTTTGCAGAACGACCAAAAGGATTCCATAGTTGGGATATTAAAAATATGTGGATGATTAATGTAAATGAAGAAAATTATCAATTAAATAGACTTGCTTGGTATGGTAAAGCTTATGTACAACTGGGCTTTGCAATGGTAGGGGGAATTTTAGGATTCATTTTTCATTTAGTCTTTAGAAATACTTAAAGCATATTTATCTTTTTTGCTAAAGCTAGATGACATTTCTTACCTCAATTTTGGGAAAAGTGATTAAACCACCTTTCACTTCCTTAGAATTCTTATTCATAGAATATTATTTTCTTATTCATTTAAAATATATAGAACAAACAAAAGCTTAAATTTTGCTCTCCTAGTGGAAGGGAAATTTTAATAAATGATAAACTATAAAAAATGATGGTAAAATTTAACTAATGAAATTTTATGATTTTTTATTAAAACTAATAAAAAAGTGAATAAAATTACCGGAAATTTCTACAAAAAGTGGTATAGACCATATAAAAACACATAATTGAGAAATCCATCGGATTTTGAATTATTAATAGATATTTAAAATGAAACTAATATCAGTATTTTTGTTGTTTTTTTGTATGATGCGCCCACAGTAGAGTAAAAAAAAAGACGCTTTGAAAAAACAGTCAGAAAAGCTAGTGATTGGATTGGGGAAGGCTAGTTTTTACATCTATTAATTCTTATTGGCGTAATGTAAAAAGGTTTTCAATCATGAAAAAATCTCTCATCGGTTTAACAGCAATTGCTATGGGGTTAATGTCTATCAATGCCGCAAATGCTGCAACGGCTACAGGTACATTAACTGTTAAAGCAACAATTACAAATAGTTGTGTATTGAATACATCAGCTACGGGTACCACTGCTAATGCTGTTTTAGATTTTGGTACTTTAAGCTCTCTTGCTAGCAATGTAGATGCAGATACGACTACTACGGGCGGTACAGCTATTAAAGTGTTATGTAACAATACTGTGCCATGGACTTTAGCTTTTGATGCAGGCAAAAATGCTCAAACAACTCAACGCCGTATGATTGGCGGCGCAACAAGTAACGAATATATCCCTTATAACCTTTTCTCTGATACTAACCGTGCAACAGCAATCGGTATCTCAACAACAGCCTATAGTGGTACAGGTACTGGCGCAGTACAAACAGTGAACGTGTATGGCCGTATTCCTGCTGGCTCAACTTTGCCAAGTGCAGGTAGTTATGTTGATACTGTGACTGTGACTGTTACTTATTAATTTTAAATAAGTTCTATTCATTGTTGACGCTAGCTCTTATTTGAAAGAGCTACCTTAAGTTTAATTTGAGAAAAGTAATTCTGGGCAAATCATGAGAAAAAAAATCTTTGTTGCTACAAGTTTATTATTATTTTTGCCTAGTATGTTAAATGCTGCCTCAATACGTCTTTCTCCTGTAAATGTTGAAATATTGAGTGATCAGACTGCATCTTCAATTAGCTTGTATAACCAGTCAAATGAAAGTGCTGATTTACAGGTACGTATATTTGAATGGACCCAAAATGCTGGGCAAGATCAATTAATTCCTACAGATGATATTGCAATTAGCCCACCTTTTTTAAAATTAAAACC
This sequence comes from Acinetobacter sp. 766875, assembly GCF_000582055.1. NCBI lineage: Bacteria > Pseudomonadati > Pseudomonadota > Gammaproteobacteria > Moraxellales > Moraxellaceae > Acinetobacter > Acinetobacter sp. 766875. The sequence goes on from NZ_JEXX01000028.1 coordinate 42,360, forward strand.
TAATGATTCTTATAATTTACGAGTAGTTAGAATTAAGCCGGAACCAATTTCTGGTGAAAAAACCTACCGTATTATTATTGATGAATTACCTAAGCCTATTGATAGCCGAAAAGCTTCTCAAGGTGTAAATGTATTGCTTCGCTTATCATTGCCTGTGTTTGTAGTCAATAAAGATGCGATGACTAAGCTGACTTGGTCAATACAACAAGAACAAAATAGTGCTTATCTTTCCATTAATAATATTGGCAATCGCCATGCACTGTTAAATAATTTAACGCTTGTAGATACTACTTCAAACAAAAGTTATCCGATTAAAGTAAATACCGTAAATGGTTATATTCTTTCCGGAAAATCAAGAAACTTTAATATTAGTTCTGATTTTAAATTTCAAGCTGATCATAAATATAATATTTCATTGAATATTAACGGTAAGCCAGCATCTCTTTAAAGAGGCACATATGAAATATCTCGTAAGTGCTTTATGTGTTATGTACTTGCCGATTCATGCTTTTGCTGAATCATTACAAGATAACACCAATGCTGCTTTACCCAATATTCCGGAAGTAACAAACTCCGCTTTTCAGGCATCTGGTTCTGATAAAGGCTATATTCAGCTATTTTTAAATATTTCGATCAATTCTAATACATCTACTGATTTAATATCGGTACACCAAGATCAAGATAAAAAGTTATATGTTCGTGCCCGTGACCTAAAAGCTTTAAGGCTAAAAATGGATGAGCATATTCCAGATAGCCAATGGGTATGTATTAATGAACTTAAAGGAATCCAGTTTAAATATCTGGAAAATGAGCAGTCTCTGAACTTACAAGTTCCTTCGAGCATGTTGAGTGACTATTCCGTTGACTTAAATGGTCAATCGACTACAAACACTAACTTGCTGAAAATGAAACCCTTAAATGCTGCAATCCTGAATTATAGCCTGTACCACACCATAACCAATGATGAGAGTATTTTCTCAGGTTCAGCTGAAGGAATTTTTAATAGTGCACTCGGTAATTTTTCATCAGGCGTTTTATATAACGGTAGTAATCAAAACAGTTATAGCCATGAGAAGTGGGTGCGTCTGGAAAGTAAATGGCAATATGTAGACCCTGAAAAAGTCAGGATATATACCCTAGGTGACTTTATTTCTAACAGCTCGGACTGGGGCAGTAGTGTTCGTCTTGCCGGTTTCCAGTGGTCGAGTGCCTATACCCAGCGTGGTGATATTGTTACCTCGGCGTTGCCGCAATTTTCCGGTTCGGCAGCACTGCCTTCAACACTGGACTTATACGTTAACCAGCAAAAGATTTATTCAGGACTTGTTCCGTCAGGCCCGTTTGACATTAAGCAGCTGCCGTTTATTTCCGGAAATGAAGTCACATTGGTAACGACTGATGCCACAGGTCAGCAAATCATTACTAAAAAACCTTACTACTTTTCATCGAAGATTCTGGCAAAAAGCATAAATGAGTTTTCAGTAGATGTTGGGGTTCCACGCTACAACTATGGGCTGTACTCAAACGATTATGATGATGTCACTTTTGCCTCTGGTGCAATTCGTTATGGTTATAGCAATTCACTAACCTTAAGTGGGGGTGTGGAAGCCTCAACAGATGGTTTGACGAATCTCGGCACAGGTTTCGCCAAGAATTTGTTTGGTGTGGGGGTGATTAATGCCGACATTGCCGCCAGTCAGTATAAGGATGAAAACGGCTATTCGGCTCTGGTTGGTTTAGAGGGGCGTATTAGCAAGAACATTTCATTTAACACCAGTTACCGCAAAGTATTTGATAACTACTTTGATCTGGCCCGTGTGTCTCAAATCCGGTATTTAAAAGATAACCAGATTAGTGGTGAGCCACAGAACTATCTTAGCTATAGCGCGCTGGCAGATGAGATTATTAGGGCAGGGATTAACTATAACTTTTATGCAGGCTATGGTGTTTATGTCGGTTATAACCAGATCAAGTACAGTGATAACTCGTATAAGTTACTGTCTGCGAACTTAAGCGGAAGTTTAAACAAGAACTGGGGTTTTTATAGTTCAGCTTATAAGGATTATGAAAACCATAAGGACTATGGCATTTACTTTGCGCTGCGCTATACGCCATCTATAAAAGTTAATGCAATAACAAGTTTTTCTAATGACAGTGGTAAAACAACGTATAGACAAGAAGTAAATGGATTTAGTGATCCACACATTGGCTCATTTGGATGGGGTGGATATGTAGAGCGAGATCAGGATGCGCATACTAACAATGCATCGATCTATGGTTCGTACCGAGCAAGGGCTGCGTACCTGACAGGTCGTTATAACCGAATTGGGGATAATGACCAGGTTGCACTTTCAGCGACCGGATCGTTGGTTGCGGCGGCAGGACGTATATTTGCGGCCAATGAAATAGGGGATGGTTATGCTGTTGTTACCAATGCCGGACCGCAAAGCCAGATTATAAATGGTGGAGTAAATTTAGGAGAGACTGATAAGTCTGGAAGATTCTTAATTGCGAATTTAAGACCGTATCAATCTCATAATATTTATCTAGATCCATCTTATTTACCATTGGAATGGGATGTGACGACTACCAATCAGACCGCACTTGTGGGCTATCGTCAAGGAACCTTGGTTGACTTTGGTGCACATCGGGTTATTTCAGGCTTGGTGAGAATAGTTGATAAAAACAACACGCCATTATTACCAGGCTATAGCGTTCGAATTAATGGACAGCAAGATGCTGTAGTGGGCTACGATGGTGAAGTATTCGTTCCAAACTTATTAAGACAAAACAAACTTGAAGTAGATCTTCTCGATCATGGTACTTGTCAAATTAATTTCACTTATGAAAGTAAGCAATACAGTGCTAAAAAATTGGGGCCTTATGTATGTCAATAAGTATTGTAAGTCATAGTTCCTACATGCTAGCCAAAAAAATTTCATCTACTTTAAAGTATGTTTTAGCTAGTTTACTGTTATTTGTGCTTTATGCTTTTTTTAGTTCAGCACATGCTGGCTGTACGGTAACTGGAACCACAAATAGTACTTATAATTATACAGCAGCAACGATTAATAGTGACGCTACCATTACTTATACTGGAACTATTCGGTGTACGAATGTTGGGAGTACTGCTCAAATATCAAGATATATGTGCATGAAGACAGTATTTACTGGAGCAACTACTTCAAATAGTAATGTTTCATTACCTTATACGGTTATTGCAACTGTAGGCGGAGCAGGTTCTTCTACTGCAAATCAAACTTCAAACTTTTGGTATGGTCCTGTGACTACGGTGGCACCAAATAATATTATTAGTTACTCAGTAAGTATTAAAGTTCCAGCAAGATCGGGCTCTTTAACAGCCTATCCGGTAGGGACTTATATTGGCTCCGTTCAAGTATTTTGGGACATGTAAGCAAATTCAAGCAGTGTATGTGAGGGTGATAGTGGCGGTGGCTGGGACTCGGGTAATATGACGATTACAGCTAACTATGTAGTACCAAGTTTCTGTCAGTTAGATTCCACATCAAATGTCGATTTTGGCAATATTGGTGATATTGGTACAACAAGTCGTGACTACACGGCTCAAGGTGCGATTAATGCAACTTGCAACAATGGAACACCTTATAGCATTTACTTGGGGGACGGCAATAATCGTATAAGCGGTGGATTTAGACGTATGACCAATGGAAGTAGTCAATACATTCCTTATCAGTTATACAAAGATACTGCTTATAGCACAGTATGGGATACTACAGGTGGTATAACTGCTGTGGGTGGTTCTGGAGGAGTATCAAAGACGGGATCTGGCACTAGTCAAATTTCAAATGTATATGGAAAAATTCCGCAAGGAACCGCTATTTCAAGTACGCCTGGTAACTATTCAGATAGCATAGTTGTTACAGTGACTTATTAATTATTTGCCAACTCACTATTTATTTAATTAAGAAGGTGAGTTGGCAAGTATCATAGGTTTTTAGTTGGTTTTTAGAGAGCTTTGTTTTCGTATTAGCAATATAAACAGTGTGATCAATATGCTAAATCCGAAAATGGGCAAGCTAATTCCTAAAATAATAAGTGTAAGTGCTGTGATTATTTTTTGTTGCTTGCTTGCACGCTTCCAGACCAACAAAGTTTGGCTAACAAAATGGCTAGTCGTAAGTTTTAAATTAGATGTTTTAAACCAAGCTTTATATGCATAAATAATCATGGCGCATAGTCCAAGTGCATATAAAGCCAGTATAAGCTGATTGACCCAACCGAATAACACGCCAATATGAGCATCGACTCCCCAGCGTGTAAGCTTTGCAAATAATGAATAATCTTTGAAAGCTAATTTATCGATGACTTTTTGTTGATGTAAATCAATAGCCACACTGTCTGCCTGTGTTGGCCATTTGCGCTGTAGTTCAGTAACAGTCCAAGCCTGATTTGCATCAACTGGTGGTTTTATTTGTATTTGGGCTGAATGAATTCCATTTGCTCTAGCAATTGCTAATACAGAATCGAATTCGGTTGGCATGATCTCTAAATCCGAAGTTTCCATGACCATACCATGATGTTCTTTATGCTCATCATGAGACATTTTTGGTAATGGGGCATTATTTAAAGTTGTGGCTAATGTTGGCGTTTGCCAATTTAGCCATTGACGAGCAATACGAATATTATCACCGGCCCACTGGGACCATGTAAGGCCCGTAATCGCAATGAACAATAAAAGTGGTAATAAGGTCAAGCCAATAGAACTATGCCACTTTAATAAATAGTTTTTCCGCGTTTGTCTAATTTTGAAGTTTTGACGACGTTTCCACCAACTGTATAGTCCGGTCAGAGTCAAAATGCCGAGCCAACTTGCTGCAAGTTCACTATAAAAACGTCCCCATTTTCCAAGTAATAAATTACTATGCAATTGATCTAAGAATGTGCGAAATGGTAATACTCCACTGGTTCCATATACAGCAAGCTGACCTTTGATAGAAAGGGTATAAGGGTCTACAAAAATAGCTTCATTATATAAATGATGAGCTTTATCAGAAAAAATAACTCGTGTTGTTTGTATGGAACTTGGTGCCGGCCTAACTTCTGTAATTTGTGCAGATTCGGGCATCGCTTTTTTTGCTGCTTCAACCTGTTGGCTTAGTGGGTGCATATCTTTATTTAAAGGCTGAACATATAGTGCATCTTTATAGATAGATTGTTCTATCTGAGGAGTAACTGCATATAGAAGACCTGTAAATGCCGCAATAAATATAAATGGGGCAATAAAAATACCAGCGTAAATATGTACGAGACGGAAAAGACTGCGCCAAAAGCTAGGGGTGTTAGGCATGTTGAGAAGTATCGAACAAACTTTGGCGTGAAGTATATCTACTTTTAAATAAAGTTACCCATTGTTTAATTATCTATAGCCAAACTTTTCACATAAAAGCCTTTTAATAAATTGATTATCTAGACCTAAAAATTGAAGAAGTGAGATTAAAATTTGATTAAAGATTGATAGTGATAGCTTTATGCTTTGTATTTTAAAAAGCAATAAAGCTATTAGTTTTTTATCTAGATGATAGAATTGCGCCGGTCAGTAAATTGATGTGTATTCTTACTTAATATGCAATTGATGATGCATCCTTTTGAGGTTGTGTGTAGATTGTTGAGTTGCGAGTAAGGCTAATGTAGATATACATACAATTATCTGAAATTCTAACTTATTGAAGATATAAGGTTTATCAGTTGCTCCCATCACTTACAATTCAAACCAGACTCGGTGGATTCTACTTTTTTTATAATATACCTGTGGTTTTTGTATTTTTATTAAAGTAAATGAAAACAATAATTTATAATCAAAAAATGACGTATTTTATTGTTAACTGAAAAAGCTTGTAGACTATTTGTAGACTGTTGAGAAACATGGTTAAATCAAATTTCGCTAAAACAGGTTTAAGACATGAAACTCAACAAATCTACTGTTGATGCTATTCCATTAACTGAAAAAGGTCAAAAAATATATAGAGATGCAGAACTGATCGGTTTTGCTGTTCGGGTAACTAATAAAAGTAAAACCTATATTGTTGAAAGGAGGCATGAAGGTGAACTCTATCGAGTGACAATTGGTAAAACTACCGATATTCCTGCAACAAATGCTCGAGCAAAAGCTCAGATGATTCTGGCGAAAATTTCAAACAATGAATATGAAAAGCCTATCAAATTAAAGAATGTTGCTAATCCTTTAGATATTACAGTGAATGAAGCTCTTCAAATTTATATTGATAGAAATGACTTTAGGCCAAAAACAATTAGGCAGTACCGTAAGTACTTTGATTTATATTTGGGGTGGGGCAACAAAAAGCTTTTCCAGATATCTAAGCAAGAAGTACTGGATCGATTTATTGAGGTATCAGAAGTAAGTGAGTCGTCAGCAAATGGTGCTGTATCTCTTTTAGGTACCTTATGGAAGTATATTCATGTTCTTTATTCAACAGATGAGAACCCGATTCTTAAAAGTAATCCAGTTGACATTATTTCCGTAACAAGAGGTTGGAATAAAATAGCAAGTAGGGATAGACATCTCCATAAAGACATCATTCACAAATATTACAATGCAGTGCTTCATTATGAAGATGAGTTAAATCTGGAAAATACTGCTAGGTCAAACACGCATCGGGATATCGTATTGATGTGCATGTATACGGGATGCCGTAAACAGGAGGCATGTTGTCTAAAGTGGTCTGATGTAGATATTAAAAATGGTACCTTAACTTTTAGAGATACCAAAAATGGTTCAGATCATACTTTTCCTATTGGTGATCATCTACACAGTATTTTGCGTGAACGTTGGTTATTAAGAGAAAACGATTGGGTTTTCCCAGCTACTAAAATGCCTACTTCGTGGAATATGCATGCAACTAAGGTAGATACATTATTGAATAGAGTGGGTAAGGAAGTTGACTATTACGTTTCAATGCATGATTTCCGTCGTACATTTGCCACTATATGCAACCTTTTAAGATTTAATATTTATGTGACAAAAAGACTTCTTAATCACACGGCTAAACCAAGAATTGATGTCACAGGTGGATATGTTCAAATTCCAGATGAGGAATTAAGAGCTTCAATGAACATGATTGAAGCGGTGTATCAAGGCAAGATTGATTGCTTTAATTACCAATCTGTTTGGGCAGAAAGATTAAAAGAAATAAAGGCGGTTTAACCGCCTTAAACTGTTGCAAGTTGTGCTGTATTAAGCACAGTCTTGCTTTGCTCATACTTCAAAACGTCCTTCTTTTTATATGAAACACGTCTTCCAATTTTCGAAAAAGGCAGTGATGATTGATCACAACGCATTCTAGCTAATGTCCATGGTGAGCAATCTAAATAAAGAGCCACAACTTCTTGGGGGAATTTTTGCTCTTCATTAGCCATAATGAAACGATCCAAATATTCTTGCTGTTCTTTTTCAGAAAGATTTCTCAAATCTTTTAGCATTCACGCCACCATTCTATAAATACGTTTAACTTCATGGTCCAGCTCATCCATTGCAGAGCGACCTTCTTTGAAATATTTCAAAAGCATTAGTTTGTATCGCTCTTGAGCTGCTTTGTTCATCACACCTTCGTTGCTTACTGAAAGGGTGCCTTTATTACCTTTAATTAAGTTCACGCCGTGCGGTGTGCCTTTCCCGCGATACCCGGCATTTACGTTGAACACAATGAACTTCTCGAAAAGCTGCATTGGTAGCAGCTTTGGCTCGAAAAGAAACTCTGGAGTAGTTTGTTTTGACATTAGAAAGGTTCCTCCAGTAAATAATCAGGTTCGTTTGATGCTGCATTTTCTAACTCAAAGCGGCGTTTCTTAACAAAATCCATGAGTCGTGATTGAATCTGTGGATCTCGTGCGGCAACATCTATTTCCAAAGCATCTAACGTAGTAAGGTCCGGTGCAGTTTGGATCTGGACCATTAATGAAGGTGGTTCACTCTCTACAGGCTTTTCATCTGCAAGCTCAGTCAAACGTTTGTGAGTAGCTTTGAGCAAAGGCTCCATTTGTTTATCTGACCATGTACGGGTGTATCGATAAACAGCATTTACCTCAGCTGGTGTTTTTGACTCTTTAACACGCTGGAGAAGGGTATCTAATGTCTTCTGATATTCTGGATCTGATTCAAGTTCATTAGATACTGGAGTTAATAGATCCTCGGAAGCTGTGACATTAGTTTGTTCTGTAATAACAATCGTTGACTTATTATTGGTAGGAAAAACTTCAGAAGGTATTACTTTAGCTGGTGTCTCAGCTTTTGATTTTTTACCACGCTGTTTTTTTGGTTCCTCACCTAGGCGAATAACACTTAAATCGTCACTAACTTCAAAACCTAACGCTTTAGATAGTGCTTTTAATTGAAGCTTGGCGTTTTCTGCATCACGTTGAACGAAGCCACTGTTAATAGAATCAATTAATGAGTTAGTTTTGAAATCTAAAACATAGACCGTAGGTGAATATGTACTGATTACAAAAACTTCCTGACCGTCTTCATACTCATCAATAGTTAATGGCTTTGTGAATGTAATGCCAGCCAGTTCAATAGTTTCGATTTTGATGCAGAATTCAAAACCTGGTTTACCAAACACAGAAGCGGGGAATTGATCTAAATCAGAAAAGTCCAACATGTCTCCAATAGGACGACAAAGTACAGTTTTACCTTTTTGAAGAGCTGCAAATGCTTCAGCTGCAGTTATTAAGTTAGACATGAAAAGCTCTCCTTTTAGTGATGTAACGACTGTTGTTGCTGAACTTGCTGAGGATTGTTTTTAGGGGCCCAACCCATCTGATCAGCACGTGCTTGGCAAGCTCTATTGATACCCGCCTCATAAGTAGTGCCTTTAAACTTCTTAATTGCAGCATTTAAGATGTTAGTGTCTGGAGCATCTTTAATTGCTTTCAAAGCATCTTGATATAGTTGATCCTGAGTACGAGGTGGCTTCTGGTTACCACCCTGAGCGGTTGTCTGGTTATTCTGATTTGTATTTTGACCTGCTGGGGTAGAGGCATTTTGCTCTTGATAAGCATAGTCATAGTTGTATAGATATTTACTACCATCAAAATTACCGAGGTAAACATCAGCTGCCACACCAATAGCCTTAAACGCTACACCAAGAGCATCAGTAACGGCCTTTTTATAACCTTCATCAATCGCTACTAATTTGCCTTTTTGAACTTCAACAATTGCTGAACCGCCGTTGCCGAAAAATTCCTCACCCCAAACACCATCAATCTTGGTTTTTACTGCTACTTCAGCAAAAGCCATAATGGTTCCATCTGGCGCGGTTTCAGACCATAAACGTACATGTCTATAAGTCCAGCCATGACCAACAGGACCAAAGGCCTGAGTCATAGCCATTAATCGCCATTGAGGGTTAATATCTGATTTACCTTTTAAATAACCAAACTCAATTTTCTTAAGAAAATTGGTAGGCGTTTGCTTAACTGCATTCCAGATATGTAAGTTGTCTTTTGAGTTTTCAGTT
>NZ_JEXX01000029.1:0-50803 GCF_000582055.1 Acinetobacter sp. 766875
ACCCGAAGGTCGTTGGTTCAAATCCAGCTCCCGCTACCAAGTTTCTTAAAAGAGGCTCACAGACAGGTGGGCCTTTTTGCACAGTGGACTATTGTTTTCTGTGCTACATAGGGGCGATTAACGCCCTTTTTTATTGGTTATCGTATCGCTATCGTGTAGTGTCGACATCAATTGGTCAAATAGTCATGCTTCACTATAGTAGGTCTGTGTCGGTTAAAACAACCGATTGAATCGCACGAGAATGACGAGAGTAAATGAAATTATCAAATAAATCCCAAGCATTGTATGACATGATTGCTCCAGCAGTGCAGGCATGTGGTGTTGACCTGTGGGGAATCGAATTCCTTCCACAAGGTAAACGTTCATTATTGCGTATTTATATCGATAGACCGGTTGATGAAAACGCTGAACCAGTGATTAATGAAGATGGTGAAGTAGAACAAGGTCGTGGTATTGGCGTACAAGATTGTGTACGTGTTACACAACAAGTCGGCGCGATGTTGGATGTTCATGATCCGATTTCAGGTGAATATTCTTTAGAAGTTTCTTCACCAGGTTGGGATCGCCCATTTTTTCAACTTGAACAGTTGCAAAGCTATATTGGACAACAAGTTGCTTTGCGTTTAATTGCAGCAGTAGAAAATCGCCGTAAATTTCAAGCAAAACTCCTTGCTGTAGACCTTGAAAATGAAGAGATTAAGGTTGAAGTTGAAGGAAAGCATGTGCTTGATATCGACAGCAACAATATCGATAAAGCAAACTTGATCTATCAAGATTAAATTTATTTAAATTATATAAGAAATCGGTAGGTGACTTATGGGCCGCGAAATTCTTACCGTTGTAGAAACGGTTAGTAATGAAAAAGGTGTTAGTCGTGAAGCGATCTTCGAGGCTTTAGAACAAGCTCTAGTTGCTGCAACGAAGAAAAGATTTTACGAAGGTACGCATGCTGAAGAAGCTCAGCTTCGTGTAGAGATTGATCGTAAAACTGGTGATTACCGTACATTCCGTCAATGGACTGTAGTGGCGGATGAAGATCATGAAATGCCAGCTTGCCAAGATGCGATCTCTGATGTTGATCCATCGAAATGGTCAATTGGTGATGTGCGTGAACTTGAAGTTGAATCTATCGAGTTTGGCCGTATTGCTGCGCAAATTGCAAAACAGGTTATCGTACAAAAAATCCGTGAAGCTGAGCGTGCTTTAGTTGCTGATGCATACGAATCTAAAGTGGGCGAGTTAATCTACGGTGAAGTGAAAAAACAAACCAAAGATGGTTTCATCATTGATTTAGGCGACAACGCAGAAGCTTATCTTGCTCGCGAAGAAATGATTCCTAAAGAAATTCTTCGTCCAAAGCAACGTGTAAACGCTATCTTATATAATGTTAACCGTGAAGGCCGCGGCGCTCAGTTATTGTTATCACGCGCTAAGCCTGAAATGTTAATCGCTTTAATGAAAAAAGAAATTCCTGAAATTTCTGAAGAGATTATCGAAATTAAAGCAGCGGCACGCCAACCAGGTGTCCGTGCTAAAATTGCAGTTAAAACAAATGATCACCGTATTGACCCTGTAGGTGCGTGTATTGGTATGCGTGGTACGCGTATTCAAGCTGTACAGCAGGAGTTAAATGGTGAACGTATTGATGTAGTGGTTTGGTCTGATGATCCAGCTCAATACATTGCTAGCGCATTAGAACCAGCTGATGTTTCAGGCATCGTGCTTGATGAAGATGCAAGAAGTGCCGATATTATTTTTGCAACCAGCGATCAATTAGCTCGTGCGATTGGCTCACAAGGTCAAAACGTTCGCTTAGCTTCTGATTTAACTGGCTACAAACTCGACATGATGCTTGAAGAAGAGTATCGTGCTCGTCAGCAAAATGAAGCTCAACAATATCTCGACATGTTTGTATCACGTTTAGATATTGAAGAAGATTTAGCAATGGCATTGGTAGAAATGGGCTTCACTTCTTTAGAAGAGATTGCTTATGTTCCTGCTGAAACTTTTGACGAAATTGAGCTTGATGCTGAATTGGTTGAGTTATTGCAAAGTCGTGCAAAAGAAGCAGCCCTTACTGATGCTTTGAAACAGCAAGAAAATATTCAAGAACCGAGCGCAGACCTTCTCACAATGGAAGGCATGACTTCTGAGATCGCTTACTCGCTTGCCGCTCGCGGTATTATTACCGTTGATGATTTGGCAGATCAGGCTACTGACGATATCTCTGATATTGAAGGTCTTGATCATGAAAAAGCAGGTCAATTGATCATGAAAGCTCGCGAATCATGGTTTAACTAGGAGATGAAATATGACGGACAAGTCGATTAAAGAGTTAGCTCTCAGTGTAGGACGTCCTGTTGAGAAGCTCCTAGAACAGGCTCGCGAAGCAGGGTTGCCTCAACGTACAGCAGACGACATTATTACCACTGAACAACAGGACACTTTAGTCAATCATTTGAAAAAAGTGCATGGTCAGGAAAGTGGTAACACAGGAAAAATTGCGTTGAAACGTAAAACAACCAGTACCGCTAAAGTTGCAAGTACTTCAGGTAAAGCAAAAACAATTAACGTAGAAGTACGTAAAAAACAGGTTTTTGCTAAACCAAACCCAGAACAAATTGCAGCAGAAGCTAAAGCGCGTGCAGAAGCAGAAGCTAAAGCACGTGCAGATCAACAAGCGCGTGAAACTGCAGAGCAAAAAGCGCGTCTTCAAACAGAGCAAAAAGCAAAAGCAACTTTAGATGCAATGCGTGCTGCTCATCAACAAGATAGCGCTGCACAGTCAGCTCCTAAAGCTGCCGTTGTAGTGAAAAAACGTGGTGGTGGTACAGTAAAACCTGCACCAAAACCAGCAGAAACATTAGAGCAAAAGAAAGCGCGTGAAGCTCAAACAGCTCAGTTAAAAGCAACTGAAGAAGCTGCACGTCGTAAAGCGGCTGAAGAAGCTCAGCAACGTACGCTTGAACAAATGCGCAAAATGGCATCTAAGTACTCAAATGACGATGCTACTACCACAATTCGTGTAATTGATGATTCTCCACTTGCTTCAGGTCTTGTTGGCCAAGCGTATGAAGATTCATTTAAGCAAGAAGACCGTGAAATTAAACGCGGTGGCGCAACTACTAACCCGCGTGCGGGTAAGAAAGGTGGTCGTCGTGGTCAAGAAGAGCAAAGCTTCGTTAACCATAACAAACGTGGTTTAAAATCAAGCCAAGCAAACAAGCATGGATTTGAAAAGCCAGTTAAAAAGCAAGTCTATGACGTAGAAATCGGTTCAAGTATTGTTGTTGCCGATCTTGCTCAAAAGATGGCGATTAAAGTACGTGAAGTTATCAAAACACTTATGAAAATGGGTGAGTTGGTTAATCAAGATCAAGCTATTGACCAAGATACAGCTGCACTTGTTGTAGAAGAAATGGGACACAACCCTGTTCTAGTTTCTGATACACAGGCGGAAGATAACTTGCTTGAAGCGGCTGAAGAAGCACGTGGTGAGCAAACAACTCGTCCACCAGTTGTTACGATTATGGGTCACGTTGACCATGGTAAAACATCATTGCTTGACCGTATCCGTCGTTCGAAAGTTGCGGCTGGTGAAGCAGGTGGTATTACCCAGCACATTGGTGCGTATCATGTTGAAACAGACAAAGGGATTATTACATTCCTTGATACACCGGGACATGCTGCGTTTACTTCAATGCGTGCACGTGGTGCTAAAGCAACAGATATCGTGGTATTGGTTGTTGCGGCAGATGACGGTGTAATGCCACAAACTGCAGAAGCAATTGACCATGCTCGTGCAGCAGGTACTCCAATTATTGTTGCAATCAACAAGATGGATAAAGAATCTGCTGATCCAGACCGTGTGTTAAATGAATTAACAACGAAACAAATCGTTCCAGAAGAATGGGGTGGTGATGTTCCGATTGCTAAAGTTTCAGCACATACTGGACAAGGTATTGATGAACTTCTTGATTTAATTCTTATTCAATCAGAATTGATGGAATTAAAAGCATCTGCTGAAGGTGCTGCGCAAGGTGTTGTTATTGAAGCGCGTGTTGATAAAGGCCGTGGTGCAGTAACTTCTATTCTTGTTCAAAACGGTACATTAAACATTGGTGACCTTGTTCTTGCAGGTTCATCTTATGGTCGTGTCCGTGCAATGTCTGATGAAAACGGTAAGCCAATTAAATCAGCAGGACCATCTATTCCGGTAGAAATTCTGGGTCTTCCAGATGCTCCAATGGCAGGTGACGAAGTTCTTGTTGTAAATGACGAGAAAAAAGCACGTGAAGTTGCCGATGCTCGTGCTGACCGTGAGCGTCAAAAACGTATTGAGCGTCAAAGTGCAATGCGTCTTGAAAATATCATGTCGTCAATGGGCAAAAAAGATGTTCCTACAGTGAACGTTGTTTTAAGAACTGACGTACGTGGTACTTTAGAAGCATTGAATGCAGCTTTATATGAACTCTCTACTGATGAAGTAAAAGTTCGTGTAATTAGTTCTGGTGTTGGTGCGATTACTGAATCTGATGTAATTCTTGCTGAATCTTCAGAAGCAGTATTGTTAGGCTTCAACGTTCGTGCTGATACAGCTGCGCGTCAGAGAAGTGACCAAGACGGTATCGATATTCGTTACTACAGCATCATCTATGAATTGATTGATGATGTGAAAGATGCCATGAGCGGTAAACTTGCTCCTGAACACCGTGAAACAATCTTGGGTGTTGCTGAAGTACGTGAAGTATTCCACTCAAGTAAGTTTGGTGCAGCAGCAGGCTGTATGGTACTTGAAGGTACATTACACCGTAATAAACCGATTCGCGTATTACGTGATGACGTGGTTGTGTTCCAAGGTGAACTTGAATCATTACGTCGTTATAAAGATGTAGTTGATGAAGTTCGTGCTGGTATGGAATGTGGTCTTGCGGTTAAAGGTTATAAAGACATCAAAGTACAAGATAAGATCGAAGTATATGATGTTCAATTGATTAAACGGAGTCTTTAATGGCGGGTAGCCAACGCTTAAAGCGAATGGCGGATTCAGTACAGCGTGAGCTGTCTGATCTAATCCGTCAGGAGTTAAAAGATCCGCGTCTGGGTGGTCTAGTGACCATCTCAGCCGTGAAAGTCAGTGCGGATATGGGATACGCTGAAGTTTACGTTACTGTTATGGGGCGTGAGCTAGGTGATGAGCAAAGTGAAGCAGCAAATAAAGAAACTTTAGATGTATTAAATAAAGCTTCTGGTTTCTTGCGTCATGAACTCAGTCGTCGTATCAAAACACGTATTACGCCTCGCTTACGTTTCCATTACGATAAGACGAATGCATATGGTAATTATATGTTTGGTCTTATTGAAAAAGCGGTACAAGATTTACCGGAACGTAAGTCAGATGATGAAGAGTAATTTATACTCAAAATAAAAAAGCCACCTTTGGGTGGCTTTTTTATTTGTTCACATTTTTATTCCTGAGGAGGCTCCATCGGAGGTTTGTTTTGTGAAAAGCGTTGTCCGATTTTATAGCGATCCCATGGTAATGGACGTTCGATTGCTTCAGGAACTTCACCACTTAATGAGCGTAAACGCAGATGTAGTGCTGCTTGTGCAATTAAATTGGCTGAAACAGGTGCCGTAATGAAAGCTAACAGAGTAATGAGAAGTTCGGCAAAGCCAAAACGACCTTGAAAAGCAAAAAAGATCATTGAAGCAATTAAAAAGCTACCTAGTCCTAAAGTACTCGATTTGGTAGGCGCATGTAGTCGCATAAATAAATCGGGTAGGCGTACCATGCCGATTGAACCAACTAACATAAAGAACGAACCAAAAACTAGAAAGATCGAAACAATAATTTCCATTGTAATTTGCATTTTGACCTCCCTCTAATCGATTACATGACCGGTTGTAAAATAACGAGCCAAAGCAGCTGTCGATACAAACCCTAGCATGGCAACTAATAATGCCCCTTCAAATAAAGAGGTGGTTGTCCAATAAATACCTAATACAACAATGAGACAAGTTGCATTTAGAAAAAGGGTATCAAGTGCTAAAAGGCGATCTACAATTGATGGTCCCATCACCATGCGAAACAGACAGAGCAACATAGAGATCGTGATGGCAAGCAAGCTAATGCCAAGTGCATAAGGTAGGATGGTCATGTGTTGTCCTCCGATTTGCTTTTCACATCAAAAATTTCCATGAGTGGAGCCTCATAGCGTTGTTTGATGTCTTGCACATCACTTTCAGTATTTTCTGTACTGAGCGAGTGTACCAAAATGTCACCACGCTCTTGATCAATACCAGCAGAGACCGTACCTGGTGTTGTGGTAATAATCATTGCGAGTAAAGAATTTACTTGTTCATGTTCTGTTTCTAATGGAACACGGTACCATTTGGGATGTAATTTTTTAGGTGACCCTAATACCAGTTTAGCAACGCGAAAATTGGAAACAATAATATCCCACAGTACAACAAAGCATAGTTTTACTGCTGGTTGCCAATGAATGTGCGGTGTTCTAGTAATAAAAGGTCGAACCAATCGAGGAATCACAAGCCCCAAAATTACAGCCATAAGCAGGTCACTTGCATCAAGACTATGCGAGAGCATTAACCAAAAAACGATAATTAAAAAAGAAACAAATGGATGCGGGAACCAGCGGTCAAGCAATTTAGATAGCTGCATTGTTATGGCTCCATAGGTTTCAGTTGACTTTCATCAGCAATGGTTGGCGTTTGCAATTTTTCTTGCTGCTGAATTTGGCGGTGTTTGTATTCGGAAATATGTACACCGTTGTATGTGTCTTTAGAAATAATGTCAGGTATCAGATAGGCATTATGATCTTCAACTTCTCCACCATATTTTGTTTCTGGTAAATAAGTTGAATCATAAGGCTGCACACTAATGATTTCGCCATTTTGATCAGTTTTAAGAATAGATTGCTGATATAAGGCGTGATTTTGAATTTGCTGAGCAGTGCTTGTGGTGTAGTGCAACACAGGTGAAGCAAATACGACATAAGCCACTAAACCTGCAAGCAAAATATAAATCACTGAATCATTACGTGGTGGTGCACGTTCAGGTAAAGCCCGATAAATAATATAAGCAGGATTGATCGGATCTTCTTCTGGTGCTGAGGCACGCCAGAATAAAATAAATCCGACACGTGTTAACGCAATAATGCTTAATAGACTGACCACAAGCACAATACCAATTACCCAGCCTTGATATGCTGTTTCAACAGTTGCTTGTAAAATAAACCCCTTTCCAAAGAAGCCACTAAAAGGTGGTAAACCAGCGAGCATCATGGCAATTAAGAAATAAGTCAGCATGGCTGCTTTTTCTTGCTTAATTCTTGGTGCGATTTTTAAGTGATCTTTGAAATCACCGCGTTGCGAAGTCATCCAACCACAGAACAAGTAAAATGCAGCACCGATCAGTGTACTGTGGACTAAATAGAATAGTGCCCCTGACCAAGCTTGCGTATTTGACATAGCAATTGCAGTCAATAATGTACCAATCGAAGACAGCACCATAAAACCAACAAAACGTCTAAGGCGATCTGCACCGATTGCTCCAACCACACCGTATAGAGACGTAATTAAGCCAATTGGAAGAAGCCAACTTTTAAAGATTTCTTGGCTAAGTACATCATTAAATACAGTCCCATTTACACGCAAAATGGCATAGATGCCCACTTTAGTCATAATGGTAAAGATCGCTGCGACAGGTGTACTTGCAACGGCATAAGTTTTTGGTAGCCAAAAACCCACTGGTAGCATGGCTGCTTTAATACCAAACACGACAAATAACAGTAGGGCACCAGCGACTGCTAATTTATGTTGATCTGCATCTAAAGTTGGTAAAAGGCGTGAAACGTCAGTCATATTTAGACTGCCTACACTGCCATAAATCATACCAAGGCCAATTAAGAATAGGGCAGAGGCTAAGAGATTGATAATGACATAGTGTACGCCAAGCTGAAAACGTGGTTTGCCTTGTCCATGCAACAGCAAAACATAGGACGCCATAAGCAAGATTTCAAAGAAAACGAACAGGTTGAATAAGTCACCTGTAAGAAATGCTCCGCATAGGCCCATTAAAAGAAAATGGAATATAGCATGGAAATAGCGACCTCTCGTATCCCAATTCTCACTTGCATACCATAAAACCGGGACTGCTAAGGCATAGGTTAAAACCAGCATAAATGCTGAAAGTCGATCAAGTACCAGCACAATACCAAATGGTGCTGACCACTCGCTCAACTGGTAAACAGTAATTTGGCCTGTATTAGCAACAATCAGATAACTAACAGCAGTGACTAAACCTGCGATTGCTGAGAGCAAGCTAATGCCACGTCGCCAAGGTTGACGCCAGTCTTCTTTTAATGCACCAGCGCCAGGATTGCCTAGAAGCAGTAAAATAAAACCAGTAAATGCCGGGATGAGGATGCTGAAAATTGGTGTATTTGCTTGCCAAAAAGATAAAAAATCAAACATCACGGCTCATCCTCACGTGGGTCGTATGTTGGAGAAATATCTTCTTTTGCATCAACGTGGTCACTACCTGATTCATAACGGCTGCGTAAAGCCAGTTGCACAATAAACGCTGTGGTTGCGAAACCGATAACGATCGCAGTTAAAACAAGCGCTTGTGGAAGCGGATCTGTAATATTGGTAGTCTCCGTTAGGATAGCTGGCGAGCTGACTTGCAGACGGCCCATCGCAAACAAAAATAAGTTAACCGCATAACCTAGTACGGCTAAACCCAACACAACAGGAAAGGTACGCGCACGCAAAATAAGATAGATGCCTGTAGCAACAAGTAGCCCAATGGCAGAGGCCAGTAAGAATTCTAAACTGATCATGATGATTTCTCCCCATGAGGTACAGGACCAGACATACTCGAGTGGCGAGAGTCTCCTAATACAGAAATGAGTAGCATAGTGGCACCTACCACCGTGATATACACACCCAAATCAAAGCTTGCTGCTGAAGCCAGATGTAGTTTTCCTAAAATTGGTAACTCAACATAGACATGAGCACTAGTTAAGAATGGACGTGCCCAGAACCATGCGGCAATACCAGTTAAGCCCGCAATTGTTAAACCAGAACCAATCCAGACTTCATAAAGGCGACCAGATTGTGCTTTTAACATTTGTTCTGCTTGATCTTGACCTAAAGCAATATATTGAATAATGAGTGCCATTGAGGTAATTAAACCTGCAATGAAGCCACCGCCAGGGTAGTTATGTCCGCGCATAAAGATATAGACACTTACCACTAACGCTAAAGGTAAAACCCAAGAGGCCGTAATACGGAACATAAGCGGAGATGGGTTAAAGCGGTAGGTCAGGCCTTGGGTCATGGTAGTACCGTGTACGCGCATGCCATCCATAAGACATAGCGCACCAATCGCAGCAATGCCTAATACGGTAATTTCACCAAAGGTATCGAAACCACGGAAGTCCACCAAAATAACATTCACGATGTTAGAACCACCGCCAAGTGGTAAAGATTGCTGAGCAAAGAACCATGAAATCGAATTATGGTCACGCGTTAAAATGAGCCACGTAATCCAGCCGATACCTAAGCCACCAATAATTGCTAAAAATGCATCTCTTAAACGTCTTGAGCGAGTAGATTCATAAGGTGTCAGCTGTGGTAGTAAAGACAAACTCATTAACAAAAGAACAGTCGTAACCACATCTACCGTAATTTGAGTAAGTGCTAAGTCAGGTGCAGACATGGTAACAAACACCATGGTCACCACGAGACCAATTGCACCGCTAATGAGTACAGCTTTGATGCGTTCATGGTGAAACCAGAGCATCATCCAGCAACCTGAGAATAAGGTTAGCCAAAGCACAACTGCAATCCATGGGGCATGAGTAAGCTCACGCGTACCTGTGGTAAGCCCTTGATTAAGCAAAGGCATGGTCACCATGATGGTGCTAAAAGCTATGATTAAAAACAGATAGCTTTGCAAAGAACCATTTTCGGTTTTTTGTTTGATTTTTCGGCTCGTTAATAATAAATGCTTTAAGAATAAATCAAATAAAATACGGCCTTGTAAGCGACCGAGTCTTGGGTCAAGGTCGATCTTACGAATCATGCCATCTTTTGCTAGGGCAAAATAAAAAAGCGTACCTCCAGCCAAGGCAATAATACTCATGACTAATGGCGCATTGAATCCATGCCAAATTGCAAGATGAGTTCCTGCAAAATCAGGCTGCATAAGACTTGCGCGTGTCACACTGTTAACTAAAGGCTCGACCAGTAGGGCAGGGAAAATACCGACCAAAATACATAGTGCCGCGAGCAATATAGCTGGTGCTCTCATGCCGATAGGTGGCTCGTGGGCATTTTTATTTGGAACTTGTTTACCCAATGGGCCATCAAAAAATACGCCGTGAACTAACCGAATTGAATAACTCACTGCAAAAATACCGGCAAGGGTCGCAATAATACTGGCAAAAATAACAGCCGATCCTGAAAGGTTCGCTAACAGTTCGGTAAAGAACATTTCTTTAGAAATAAAGCCATTGGTAAGAGGAACACCTGCCATTGAGGCTGCAGTGATCATAGTGAGCGTTGCGGTAAACGGTAGTAGCTGCCAAACACCACTTAATTTTCTAAGATCACGTGTACCTGTTTCATGGTCAATAATCCCTGCAATCATAAACAGGGCAGCTTTAAAGGTTGCGTGGTTAATAATATGAAAAATTGCAGCGGCAACCGCTAAAGGTGAACCAATACCTAACAAGCAGACAATAAGACCTAAATGACTAATAGTGGAATAGGCTAATAATCCTTTTAAATCTTCTTTGAAGATAGCAAAGCATGCCGCCATACAAAGCGTGAATAGGCCGACAAACGTGACAATGTTGTGATAAAGCGCCGCACCAATAAAGATAGGTGCAAGACGTGCTAATAAGAAAATACCTGCCTTAACCATAGTGGCAGAGTGCAAATAGGCTGACACCGGGGTGGGTGCTGCCATTGCATTGGGTAACCAAAAATGAAAAGGGAACTGAGCACTTTTAGTAAAAGCACCAAGTAGGATAAGCAAAAGCATCGGAACAAAAAGATGATGACTTTGAATGAGCTCTTTCATTCCGACAATATCATTAATTTCATAAGTACCGGTGATTTGCCCTAATAAGACAAATCCACCTAGCATGGCGAGTCCACCCATTCCTGTAATGGTAAGTGCCATGCGCGAGCCACGTTGAGCAGCTTCGTAATGACTCCAGTAACCCACTAATAAGAAAGATGAGATACTGGTAAGTTCCCAAAACACTAATAAAATAATTAAATTGTTTGAAAGCGAAATACCCAGCATTGCTGCCATAAACAGCATGAGTAATAAATATAATTTACTTAATGAATTTTTAGGGCCTAAATAATAATAGGCATAAATATAAATGAGTGTACCGATACCGGTAATAAGAAGAGAAAATAATAAACCAAGGGCATCAAGTCTAAAGCTCAGATTAATTCCTAATTGCGGTAACCAATCCCAACTTTGTTGAATGCTTGCACCACCAAGCACAGTTTTAGCCTGAGTCAGTAATAAACCAAAACTGGTTAAACTGACTCCGATCGCCCCTAAAGCCGTTACTCCACGTGAAAACCGTTGAAGCAATGAAACAAGGGTGGTGCCTAATATTAACGGTAATAAGATAATTATCGGTAGCACACTCGTATCCATATATAATTTAGACCGAAGCCTAAAGGTGAAATTTTCATTTCAGAATAGATAGGAATTCAAAGAGATTTCCAAAGCTTATATTCTGAAAACCCGACCAAATTAGAAAAATAAAGCGAGAAACAAGTTGTATTGCGCAACTTGAATAATAAAAACGCAAAATGAAATTTATTGTACACTAAAAAATCATTAAAAATCTGATGTTATTACATGTGGTAACAACATCTAGTGATTTTTCGGCTCAAAAAACAGATTTCATCGTATATTTAGCGAATCCGGTTTTTATTATAAAAATTGAGCTATATGGATAATAACGTCTACAGAGATGAGGTTTCTTCCGAAGTATCTCCTGCATGAATCATACGTAATAATTCATTTTTTTGTTGTTCATTTAAGTTTTGAATTTGTTGGTACAAATTATCGATCTGGGCTGTTGTAGGTTCAGTATCAGGTGGCAAAGTATCTATATGTGGTGATAAAGCTTCATCTCGATGCAAGAGGGTATAAAGGTGTTCGAGCTGCTGCTGAGTCGTATTTAAATCAAGTTGACCTACTTTGCCATGTTCTAATTTAAAACATTGATAAGCAGTCGCATGTTCAAGTAATTCTTCACGGCTCCCAGTCACTATGATTTGTAAATGCGGAAATGCTTGATGAAGTCGATTTAAAATTTCTGAACAATGTTGAGCATCTAGTTGTGAATCGATCTGGTCAATTAATAAAATTCCTTCGCCTTCAAGGCAAGGGTCTAAGCTGAGTGGGTTGAGCAAACAAAGTCTGCGTACAACATCCCCTACGAGTGCGATCCATGTTTTTGTGGTATTGGAAAGTTGTTGAAATGCTAAAGCTTCACCTTTGTAATGTACCATGAGTTGAAGCCGTGGATGATATTGTAGGTAAAGGTCTTCAAGTTCTGGAAATATAATCTTTAACGCTGATTTAAGCGCATATAGATTTGGTGAAGGAAGCTGTTTAGGTTGCCCTGCCAATTCGATTTGAAGCTGATGTAAAAGTTCTTCCTGATTTTGTGGATTAGATTGTTTTGAAATAATTCGTTGTACAACCTGCGCTGCTTGCGCATTTTCAATATCGCTAATTTCACGTAACCATTCAAAAAAGCGAGTAAAAGTTGTAAACGGGATTAAACTAATTTCATAAGCAGAAATAGACTGAGTAATACCTGGAAGGTTTTTATTGAGTAAATTTATATCGTTAACAAATCGTTCAGATGGGTAATAGGCAAGTAGAGGAAGTCCTTGAAGCGGGTCTTTTCTGGTGACTTGATGATAAAGCGTAACAGTTTGATCGAGCTGCTGAGTTTCAACTTGACTAATACCCACACCAGTTGCATTTAAGGTCTTAAATAGTTTCCAATTACAAACGGATGTGTCGGTTTGCTGTGCAGATGTAGTTTCAGGTAATTGCCCGAACTCTGAAGGAATATGGATACTCACTTCTATTTTAGATTGTAAACGAGAATGAGTAATGTCTTGATCGGGCATGACAACACCCGGTGTGCGGACATCTTTAAGACGCGCAGGAAACCACGTTAAAGCATGATAAATATGCTTAAGTAGCATACTTTTACCGGTTGCCTGCTCACCTAAAATTAAAGTAATCGGTTGCTTATCATATTGAAACTGGATCTTTAGGTCATGAAACAGAGCAACATGTTTAAATTGGATAGATTGAAGTCTCATAGGATCACCTAATTATGAGCGCTTCAACCAACCGACTTACGAAGACTTAAAGGCGCCCTTACTTTTAATTGTTGTATCAGATCATAAAGATGATGGATGTTTAGACTTACTTTAGCACGAGTACAGGCCACGTAAAGTAATCTTAATTCCTCATCTGTAATCTTGTGTTCTAAACCATTAATTTTAAATTGATAATCATCTTCAATATGGACGCGGTTCCACTCTAGTCCTTTTGCTTTATGGGCAGTCGAGATGACATAGTCAGCTTGCTCAAGTGGGGTAATCTTTGCAAGTGCTTTTTTCAGTGGATCGGTACCGTGATCATCCACCAGTTTAACCAATGGTTTAATATCACTTCCCTCATTGGTTTCACAGTATTCATGAACATCATGCCATGAGTTAAACCATGCTAACTCGGGGACGTCAGTAACTCGTTTTCCTTGCTTCAAGAGGCTTGCAGCATCTACAAAACGGTTTAATTTTTGATGATCTGCCTGCAAGCTTACTTTATCGCCGTGTACCAAGCCTGCCAATAACAGCTCCATTGCGCGAGCATTAGTACGACATAAAATCGCATCACGCATTTTTGTATGCGGTTTATTGACTACGCTTGATTTTTGGTTCGGATTACCAAGTAAAGGAACTGTCTCATTTAAGCCACCTAGCAAAGCAT
The DNA here is from genome assembly GCF_000582055.1 of Acinetobacter sp. 766875. Lineage (NCBI taxonomy): Bacteria > Pseudomonadati > Pseudomonadota > Gammaproteobacteria > Moraxellales > Moraxellaceae > Acinetobacter > Acinetobacter sp. 766875. Next base: position 14,084 of record NZ_JEXX01000029.1, read on the forward strand.
TGGCGACATCGGCAATTGCCTCTCCGAAACGGAAAGAAGTGGTGAGGCGAGACTCTGGCAAAGGCAGCTGTTGCATGGCATTTACTGCACCGCGCCACGCGTAGATTTGCTGATGTGCATCGCCTACATAAATAACCTGCGTACTTTTTTGACGAAGCAAAATACCCAACATTAAAGGGTCAGCATCCTGTGCCTCATCAAATAAGACATAATCTGCCGGAATGTTAGGTTCAGACAATGCCCAAAGCTTCAGATAAATATCGTGACCAATTCCTGCCTGATGATTTGGGTCGATGGACTCTAACCAGCGACGTTCTACAGCAGGGTAAAGGTGGGTCTGTAGCTCAGTAATATCGTCTGGATGTAACCAGTTTGGCGCCTGAATATGTCGAGGAGCAGGATATTGAGAACTCGTTGAACAAAAATAGCTCACCGCATTGGCAACAAGACTCGCCAGACGACTTGGCATTAAGACGTATTTTTCATAACGTCCACCCATCATGCGTCGTAACGTAATTGGTTCTAGTCGATATTCTTTGGCAATAAAGCTTGGACTTAAACGAGGTAAGCGTAATTTATCAGTCACACCACGTGGCACACTACGAAACGCGAGTGAGTGAAAAGTACGGCAGTCTACATTGCGATGAAATTTGTTCTGAGCTTCGCCTGCAATGGCTTTGTTAAATGCCAAATACATTCCACGCCGTTCAGGCATGGCATCACTAATCATTTGTAAGGTAGTAGTTTTACCTGTACCCGCATAGGCAATCACTTTAAATGATTGCCCAAGACGTGCGTTATCTATGGCAATTGCTTGCTCATAGGTGGCTTTAGGTTTTTCGATATTCGACACTGAGTGATTTTAAACCTTATTGCGGTTAGCTTTTTCAACTAAACCAGATAAACCCTGACGACGAGCTAATTCGTCAATAATAAGCTGTGGATTAAGATCGAAATAACCCAACATGACAATGCTATGGAACCACAAATCGGCAGTTTCATAAATCAAGTCATTTAAATTGCTTTCTGTATTTTGAGCAGCGTAGTCTTTTGCAGCAATAATAGTTTCTACGCTTTCTTCGCCAACTTTTTCTAAGATTTTATTAATGCCTTTTTTGTAGAGGCTTGCAACATATGAAGTGTCTGCTTCTGCTTGCTTACGCTCTTGCATCAATTGCCCTAAGTGAGCAAGCACATCCACTTGTTCAGTCGTGTGAGCATGATCGTGACTTTCAGTTTTAGCTTTGTCACCATAAATTGCAGTAGGGTCTTTTAATTGTGCATCGACAATTTCCCAGCCCTGTGGGGTAAGTTTACGGTAGAAACAAGACTCACGACCTGTATGGCACGCGATACCGCCGTGTTGCTCAACTTGTAATACGATTACATCACCATCGCAGTCCAGACGAATTTCATAAACTGTTTGGAAATGGCCTGATTCTTCGCCCTTGTGCCAGAGTTTTTGGCGAGAACGAGAGAAGTATACAGCCTGATTTTTTTCTGCTGTGAGCGCAAGTGATTCACGGTTCATCCACGCTACCATCAAAATACGTCCGGTTTGATGATGTTGAGCAATGGCAGGGATAAGACCTTGTTCGTTAAATTTTACTTCATCGAGCCATTGCGTGTTATTCATGAGGAATCACCAAAGAAATATGAACTATAAATTGATTTCTGTCAGATGCTAAAAATAGCTTGTATAGTGTACGGCATCAAAGCCACTTTGCGGAAAATTCTTTGTCCTTTTTGTCTCTCCCAGCGTAATGAGGAGCTTGTGCTCGGCTACTTTAAAAATCAGTCAGAGATTCACTTTTTAAATGAAACGCACTGCTTTTTTTAGGTGCTTGAGCGACTTGATCATATTCAAGATGGCGGAATGGCCCTGTTTTTAAGCCTGAAATTGTGATTGCCATTTCTTTTCGAAAATAAGAAATTTGATACATCCAAGGGAAAACTAGATCTCTTAAACTTCCCGCCCACCAATGGTCAGATTGATATAGTGGTGTTAGTAAGCGACTAAGAAATTGATAAAACTGGGTGGATGAACCGCGAAGCTGGTGATAATGCTGCCAGAGCAAGGACCAATCAATATTCTGGTTTTTTTGAGCATGTCGCAATGATTGAGAAAAAGCCCAAGCATCTAATAATGCCATATTTGCACCTTGTCCTAACTGAGGACTCATTGCATGAGCTGCATCTCCAATTACCCCAATTCGACCTTGACCAAATTGGGTCATGACGACATCACGATAGTTTGCAGATAACCATTTGGGCTGAGTTTGACTGCTATACAAAATTTCTTTGAGCCACTCTGCAACTTTTGGCCAACGCTCAGAGACTTGCTTTAACCAAGTCTGCTTAGCTTGTTCATCTTGCAAAAAGTTTTGTAATTGTGTGGTAGGTAAGCTCCAAAATATACTCGAAAGGCGCTGTTGAGGTTCAGTTGGAATAGCTCCTGTAGGAAGAATTCCCATCATAATTTTCGAGCGATCATAAAATTGATGCAGAATTTCAGAATCGAGGACTTGGCACTCGGGCACGATACTCCACGCAGCCCCCCAAGGATAAGCTTTGTCAACCTTTACCCATGCTTTGGGGCGTAACTGGCTACGTGCACCGTTGGCAATGAGTAGGCCATCAAAGCAAGCATCAAACTTTTGGTTTTGATGACTGCCGAATAGCCGAACTTCATCGTTATGTTCTTCAAATCTTTCAACAGAATGGTTCATATACCAAGTAATCTGGCTTGAATACTCGTTAAGTTTTTGAGTGAGAATGTGACACAAAGTGGCTCGGTGTATACCTAAACCATAAAGATCTGCTGATGCTTCGTGATAGTGACTGTTAACTAAAAGACGCTTGTCCGGAAGTTGCCCTTCTAGGCCTGTGACTTTCGCACCTAAGGTTAAGGCTTTGTCGAGTACACCTAAGTGCTCAAATACAGCTAAGCCCGCGGGTTGTAGTAATAACCCAGCACCTACTGGCGATAACTCATCAACTTGTTCAAAAATAGTAACGTGGTTGCCTTCACGGGCAAGCAAAATTGCGGTGGCTAAACCTGCCGTGCCTGCACCAATAATGGCAAAATGAGGTGTTTTCATTGTTTGTTCTTTTCAAGCGTTCATAAAGCTAAATTTAGCAATGAACGGATAATCGATCTATATTTTTTTAAGTTATAAGTTTTACCCATAAAAAAATCCCTTGCATGGGCAAGGGACTTGGACGTTATTTCAATACACGCCAAAGCGCCAATAAGCTGCTCAACACAATCAAAATAATAGATACAAACCAAGGGCTAATAATCGCAATGGTGAGCAAAATCAGCATAGTACTGCCAAACATCCAGCTACGACGCTGTTGATGTTCCATTTGCAAACGGAGTTGCTGAATTTCACGTAACTGACGGTCCTGCCAAGCAGATTGGTTCTTTAAACCATTTAAGCTATCAATAATTAAGCTTGGGAAATCTTGAGCGCCTAAAAGCAGGTCAGGTAATTGCTGGCCAAGTTCTTTTACATTTTTGACTGGGTTCATGTTGGACTTAACCCATTCTGTCAAAATTGGTTTTGCCAATTTCCAGATGTCGAGTTGCGGATAAAGGTCCGTACCTAAGCCTTCTACATGCACTAAAGTTTTGAGCAGCAGCATGAGCTGTGGTGGAATCTCAAGATGGAAGCGACGGGCAATGTCCATCACTTGAATTAAGATACCTGCAAAATCAAGTTGATCCATTGGTTTAGACACCATTGGCCCAACAGTACGGCGCATCTCACGTGCTAAAGCGTCTTGATCGGTACCCGGTGGAATCCAGCCAGCTTGATGCACAATTTGAATAAGCTGCATAAAGTTGCTATTCATTACGGCAAGCAACATGCGGGCAACCGTCATTTGGTCATGCTTAGAAAGCTCACCCATGATCGCACAATCCAGCGCAATAAAGCGTGGATTGCTTGGGTTGATGGTTTCTACAAAGACATTACCGGGATGCATGTCGGCATGGAAAAAGTTATCGCGGAATACTTGCGTAAAGAAAATCGTTAAGCCTTTTTCTGCAAGTTGTGCGCGGTCCATGCCTAAACGGTCAAAGGTTGCCGTGTCTGAAATAGGCACACCAGTAATACGTTCAGCCACCATAACATCTTTGGTGTCCATGTAGACTTCTGGCACATACATCATGGTCGAACCAGTGAAGTAATGGCGCATACGACGAGTGTTATCTGCCTCAATACTCAAGTCCAGCTCATTTAAAATGATCTGGCGGTAGTCTTGAATAATTTCAGATAAATGTAATGCACGAGCAGCTTCAAGGCGGCTTTCTAGTGTATTCCCTAGCCATGCCAAAATTTCAAAGTCTTGTAAAATCTGGCTACGAATATCTGGACGAGTGACTTTTACAACAACTTCACGACCATCATGCAATGCTGCTGTATGGACTTGTGCAATTGAGGCAGCAGCAAGGGGTTGGTCATCAAAGCGAGCAAATAGTGTATTTACGTCTGCTTTTAAAGAGTCTTGAATACGTTGTTTGGCAACATTGCTATCAAAAGGTTTCACCTGATCTTGAAGTAAAACCAATTGAGCGAGTATTTCAGGTGGAATTAGGTCGCGTCGAGTTGACAGTAACTGCCCAAGCTTAATTGCAAGTGGTCCCATGTCTTCTAAAGCTTCTTTAAGCTTTAAAGGATTCTTGCGCTCACGACTCGACCATGCTGCCGGATGCATTTTAATAATATTTAATGCATGTTTAGCTTTAACTGGTAGTTCATCCGCAGGGAACAACGTATCGAGTCTATAGTGCGCTGCAATACGCCAAAGTTCGAGTAAACGTGAAACGTGCGGAATCATATACGGTCTTACCTAGTCTTGAGTGGGTTGTAGTTGTGCATTGAGCTGCTGTAATTTAGCTTCTAGACGGTCAATATCTTGATTAAGCTTACGTGTAGCTTGATTTAAATCGTCCATTTCCCAACGTGGGGCAAATAAACCACTGTCTTCTTTTAAAGCATCTTCAGCGAAAAATAGATGGCTTTGAAGAGAGCGTTTTAGATGCTTGGGTGCAAGTTGAATCTTACCAATTTCATGAGCGAGTTGAGGGCCAACCCATTTTGATAAATGCGCAGCTAAATCAGGTTCAGTCTGCTGCATAATTTTTTGAATATCCTGTAATAGGTGATAGTCACCTTGTAGCGGGATATTACCAATCTGGTCGGGATCGCTCACCAATAGTTTGATGAGTTCAACAACATCTTTGACATGTAAAGTAGCTGTTGCTTCAGAAATTTTAAATTGCGGGTCAAAAGGGCGTTGTTCAAAAATAGAAGGTTTTTCGCTGTGCCCAGTTGCAGTAGGTTCAAGACGTACTTTTTCTTGGTCAAAGAATACATCGACAGAAAGCTGCGGGCTATCGATGACAACACGCAACATTTTGCCCTGTAACTGATTGAGCTGAATGCGGGTTAATGCATCCAGATCGATCAGATGATGAATGATACGTTCGACTGCACCGAGTGCTAGAATCGACCACATATCGCTATCCCTTACAGTTTGAAACCGCGGTGAACAGCAACAATACCGCCAGTCAGGTTGTGATAGTCACAGTTCTGGAAGCCAGCATTTTCCATCATGCCTTTTAAGGTACGTTGGTCTGGATGCATACGAATTGATTCAGCCAAATATTTATAACTTTCTGAGTCATTGGCAACCAATTTACCCATAATCGGTAAAGCGGTGAATGAGTAGAGGTCATAAAGTTTTGAAAAAGGCTCAAATACTGGTTTAGAAAACTCAAGAATCAGTAAACGACCACCTGGTTTAAGTACACGGAACATAGAGGCAAGCGCAGCATCTTTATCCGTTACGTTGCGTAGACCAAAGCTAATGGTAACAAGGTCAAAGCTGTTATCTGCAAAAGGTTCTAAAGTTTCAGCATTGGCAAGTACGAAATCGACATTGGTACAGCCTGCATCAATCAGACGGTCACGGCCAACATTCAGCATAGATTCGTTAATGTCTGAAAGTACCACATGACCTTGAGGACCAACTTCACGGCTAAATACTTTTGCTAAGTCGCCTGTACCACCAGCAATGTCTAACACGTGTTGACCACGGCGAACACCAGACATGTTAATTGCAAAGCGTTTCCATAAACGGTGAATACCAAATGACATCAAGTCATTCATAAGGTCATATTTGCTTGCAACCGAGTGAAAAACTTCAGCAACTTTTTGAGCTTTATCTTCGGTTCGAACTGTTGAGTAACCAAAGTGAGTTGTTTCACCAACATTGCCAGTGTTGCCTGCACCACGTGGTAAATTATATTTTGGTACAGAACCGCTAACAGGTGTATCTGTTAAGGTTTGCTGTAAAGTTTGTTGTTGCCCTTGAGGGGTACCTTGCGGTAAAGGTGAGCTTAGGAATGGGCTAACTTTGTCTGAACTTTGTGCCTGCTCAGTTGGAGATGTTGGCTTTTGGTTTTCGTTAGACATATTGTCTCTCCTAGACTCAAACTCAAGTGAAACGGAATAAGTTCTGCATGATGACAGATTTTGTCTATTTTTACAGGCATCATCATGCAAATATAATGAATAAAATCTCAACTTCGCGAGGTTGAGTTTTTTCTATGTGCCGACCTTATCACACTCTAAACGGATTCGGATGTCCTGAATGTACTTTTTCAACAATCTGACGTTCTTTTTCCGTAAAAGTCTTAATAAAAGCCTCTGCTGATTTTAATGGTTTCATTGCGGTAAAACCATCTTGAATAAAATCATACATCAATTCGAAGTGATATTTTTGTGCAATACCTTTACACATTTTAAAAGCAGTGAACATCATAAATGAACGCATGTATTTATCGAGTGCTATCCCTAAGTCATCAAGAAGGGCAAGCTGCTGGTAACGGGCTTCGGCCTGATCAAGCTTGATTAAGGTTAAACGCATGATCTCATCAGTGAGTACTGTATCTGCTGGATAGTCTTCAAGAAGCTGCATGGCCACTTGTTCATCAAGTTGCGTGGCAAGTACAGCCAAACTTACCGACTTTGTTCCTGTTTTAATTGCGTTTTCAGGTAGGACTTTTTCTGCTTTATGGGCATATTTCAATAGTCGTTCAATTTGTGCAGCAAGCGCATCAAACTCTGGGCCGCCATATAAACGGTTTAAAAAATACTCTGACATGAGCTTGTGCTCTGGCAGATTAAAAAAGTCGTGATGCGTTTCTTTCATCCGCTCTTTTAACCATGTTTGTACATCTTGCAAACGCTGGGCAAGCACTGGATTATCGTGATAATTAAATGTTTTATATTGTTGTAAAAGATCATCAAAAGCAGCGAGTTTAGACATTTAAGGCTCTAATATTGGGCTATTTGCAAAAAATCATAAAAGGCATTGTAACCTTCTACTATGGCGAGTAGATGTAAAAAAAATGATTTATGCGTCAATTTTTAGACAGAATTTTGCTGCAATGACATAATTTGTATAGCAATTCATCATCTAAGCGCATAAGTTAAATAACAACGAAATTAAACAATAAAAGATTAGAGCAGTGGACTATGAGTGAACAACAACCAAAATTTGAAATTCGAGACGAAGAACAGCTTTCGGTCGATTTGATTGAAGCACAATATGCTTTAAAAGATAGTCGCGGTAAAAAAAATGCTAAAAGTACGCTCATTTTAATGAGTGGCATCGAACTGGCCGGAAAAGGTGAGGCTGTTAAACAGCTTCGAGAATGGTTAGATCCGAGATATTTAAGGGTAAAAGCAGATGCACCGCGTGTGCTGACAGATACAGAAGCTTTTTGGCAGTCATATTCAGAGTTTATTCCGACTGAAGGCCAAATTGTGGTGATGTTTGGCAATTGGTATAGCGACTTGTTGGTTACCGCGACGCATGTGTCAGAGCCTTTGGATGAGGCACGTTTTGATGCATATGTGGAAAATATGCGTTCATTTGAACAAGACCTAAAAAATAATTATGTCGATGTTATTAAAGTCTGGTTTGATCTTTCTTGGAAATCATTGCAAAAACGTTTAGATAAAATAGACCCTTCTGAACAACATTGGCATAAACTCCACGGCCTAGACTGGCGTAATAAAAAACAATATGACACTTTGCAAAAGTTACGCCGCCGCTTCACTGACGATTGGTACATTATTGATGGGGAAGATGAAAAACAGCGCGATCAATTTTTTGCTCAGTATCTTTTACAACATATGCGTCAGCTACCTGAACATGAAAGTGAAGTCAAAGGGAAATGGCAGCAGGCCAAGATTCCCGAGAGTTTATTAAAACCTGCTCAAGAACAGCTTGATAAAGCTGAGTACAAAAAAGAGCTCGATAAACTCAGCAAAAAAATTGCCGATACCATGCGTTTTGATAAACGTAATTTTGTGATTGCTTTTGAAGGAATGGATGCTTCGGGCAAAGGGGGTGCCATTAAACGAATTGTGAAAAACTTAGACCCGCGTGAATATGATATTCATTGTATTGGAGCACCTGAACGTTTCGAAGCAAGGCATCCTTATTTGTGGCGTTTTTGGAACCGCATTAATGAAGCCGAAAAAATTACGATTTTTGACCGTACTTGGTATGGCCGAGTGCTAGTAGAACGTGTGGAAGGTTTTGCGTCACCTTTGGAATGGCAAAGGGCATACGACGAAATTAATCGCTTTGAAAAAGACTTATTTGATAGCCAAACGATTGTGGTAAAAATTTGGCTAGCGATTAGTAAAGATGAGCAAGAACAACGTTTTAAAGCCAGAGAAGAGACACCGCATAAACGCTTTAAAATTACCGCAGAAGACTGGCGTAATCGTGACAAATGGGATGATTATTTAAAAGCAGCAGCAGATATGTTTGAACGAACCAGTACCGAATATGCTCCTTGGCATATTGTTGCCACTGATGATAAATATACTGCGCGTTTAGAAGTGTTAAGAGCGATTTTAAAACAGTTAAAGGCAGACTAACGTCTCCTTTAACTGTTTGAATATTATTGAACTGTTGGTTGTACAAATTGATCCTCAATTGAAGAGGATTTTGTAGCAAGAGTTTGTCGATTGCGAAATACAATAAGCGTTGCAATCAAACTGATGATTGCGGCAAACATTAACCAGAAAGCAGGCATACTTTTGCTGCCAGATTCTTGTACAAGATATGTGGCAATCATAGGTGTTAACCCACCAAATATAGAAGTGGCAAGACTATACGCTACAGAAAAACCAGCAATTCTTACGGAGCTTGGCATCATTTCAGTTAGGGAAACAACCAATGCGCCGTTATAGAAACTATAGAGCAGAGATAGCCATAGTAGTGAAATTAACATGTGTGCCAAACTAATGTTCTGAGTTAGCCAACTTAATAAAGGATAAGCACTTACAAAAATTAAAATGGTTGTGGTGATTAATAATGGCTTTCGGCCAATTTTATCTGATAAATAACCACCAATAGGTAATAAAATAAAATTACTTGCTCCCACCATCACTGTTGCAAATAAGCTTTCTGTGCTTGTTAAGTGTAGGACTTCTTTTCCATAAGTTGGGGTATAAACTGTAATGAAATAGAACATGGTTGTGGTTGTTGCAACCATACACATTCCAACAACTACAATTTTCCAATTCGCTGCAAGTGTTGACATAATTTGTCTAGTAGTTGGATGCTCTTTTCGAGATGAAAAAGCTTCAGTTTCGGCTAAGGATTTACGTAACCAGAATATAAACGGAATAATTGCACAGCCGACAAAAAATGGAATACGCCAAGCCCAGGCATCAACTTGCGCTTTTGTAAAGGCTAGACTGACTAAATAGCCTAATGTAGCAGCAAAAATTACAGCAACTTGTTGGCTGGCAGATTGCCAACTGGTAATAAAACCACGGTTATGTGGTTCCGCAATTTCAGATAAGTAAACCGAAACACCACCTAACTCAACGCCAGCTGAGAAACCTTGGGCTAAACGGCCAACAAATATTAAGACAGTGGCTGCAAAGCCGATAGTGGCATATCCAGGTGTTAGTGCAATTAACAATGAGCCAATTGCCATAATACTTAAGGTGACCATCAATCCTTTCCGGCGTCCAATTCGATCGACATATGGACCTAAGACGAGTGCGCCAATTGGACGCATTAAAAAACTAACGGCAAATACCAAAAAAGTTTTCATTAGCGCGGCGTAGCTGCTATCAGAATGGAAAAAAGTTTCACCTATCGCTTTTGCATACAGACCGAAGAGAAAAAAGTCATATTGTTCTAGGAAGTTGCCACTGGTCACATTAAAAATGGCACGTAAACGGGATGTTGATTGTCCATATTCCACAATGGCTCTCCGTATTTCATTTGGCATTGTAAACTGAATAATAGACTTTTAAACTTTAGTAAAACTTAAAAAAATAAGTGAAGATTAAAGTTTTTAATATATCTTTTGTTTTATTGTGTAAATTTTAAAAGTAAAAAATAAGGCACAGTCATGTGCCTTAAAATTATGATAGGACTATATTAATGCTCAATTACTGCTGAGCTGCGTCCTTTTTGTTGGATACGTTTAGCAAGATTGTAGCTGTCATTTAAGTGAGTTTGGGCTATTTTTTTCATCATAAAATAACCTAAACTTGCTGCAACAATTTGTCCGCCTAGCGGAATAAATTTCGTCACCTGTTTCGTTACGATTTTGCCAAAGAAACCGTTAAAGGTTTTTTTAACGGTTGTACGCGCGACCACAAAACCTGAAAATTGAAAGCCACGTTTACGCAATTCATCCCAATGAATGGTTTTTGTTTTTGGATCATAGACGCTGACATGTTCAGACGCTAAACCAAAACGGGAATTAATATCGGGAATAAGCTGTGACAAAATTCCCAAATCTACTACCACGTCAAAAAAAGGAATGGGTACAATTGCTGCACCAGCAGAGACGTAAGCTCTTTTTTGAATGAGATCGTGGCACTCATCGCGAATTTGTTCCAGATTTAGGCTAGGATCAATATAGTCAGGAATGTTATCAATTTTCATAATGTTTACCTGTAATGGGTTCCTTAAAGGTGTCTTCCAAACACAAGGCAAGTGACACCTAAAGTTAGATTATGCTGTGTTTAAACCAACGTGACATAGTCGGATTCAGTTGTATAGTAATGAATGTTTATGATTTTGTGCATAAATTATGCGAGTAGGATATGAAATAAATGGGCATCCATGTTATTCAAAGTCAACGTATTGATGTGTTATTGCAGGGCGTACTAGCATCTACGTCCCAACCTTCAACGCATCCTTTACAGGTTTTGAAAGCCCAGCATTTTATTGTGCCAAGTCCTGCCATCGAGCAATGGCTGATACAAAAACTTGCAGAACAACAAGGAATGAGCGCCAACTACCAGTTCCACCAACGTGTGCGCGGGTTTCAGTGGTATGCCTATCAACAGGTCCTCACGGCGCATAAGGAACAGGTTCGTAAGGCCAATATTCCACGCTTGATTTTTAAATGGCGTGTACATCAAGCCTTACAAGAATTTATTCAGCCTGATGAGATCAGTATAGATGGCTCTCATCCACTGCATTCTATTGTTCAACGTATTTATGACAGCGCAGATCGACTCGAACAAGGTATTGAGAAGCAGCTAAAAAAACAAAAAATGTTGTATTGGGTTGCCGAGCAGGTTGCCGATTTATTTAGTAACTACATGGTCTATCGGGGACAGTGCCAGCGTGGTTGTGAAAATACCTGTACTTGTCCAAATAACTGGTTAGCAGCGTGGGGACAAGGTCGATCACTTGATATCGAAAAGTATATTGCGCAGAAAGATAAAGAAGTTTCGGCATTTACTTTACAGCAAACACAAGAGTTAGAGCGTTGGCAGCGCTGGTTATGGCAGCAGCATTTTCATGATGATTTTATGCAAATGCAGCAAATTGATGAGTTGTTTTGGCAAGAGTTAGAGCATCCTGAGCGCCAGAAGAAGGCATTGGCTCGTTTGCCGGAACAAATAGTTATTTTTACTTTGCTAGACTTACCGCCTAGCCAGCTTCAGTTTTTGCGCCGTTTAGGGCAATACATTGATGTGTTGATTTTGCACTATAACCCTTCGCAAGAATATTGGGCCGATAGTGTCGACCCACTCTGGAAACAGCGCTATGACTTAGGGGTAAAAGAGCGTTTTATAGCGAAGAATCCCCAAGCGACCGATGCGGAAATTGCCGATTTCTTTAATAAGTTTACGCTTAACTTTAATGCTGAGGCGCGTGAGTCAAGACATCCACTTTTAACCAGATTAGGGAAACAAGCCCGCGACCACTTCTCATTACTCTCAAACTTGTCTACAGGTGAAGAAGGTAAGTGGGTGGATGCCTTTGTAGATGATTTTCCAGAAAGTTTACTTGGTAAAGTTCAGTCAGATATTTTGCATTTGGTGGAGCCCCAAGCCAAGCAATATGAACTTGCCTCTAACGATGACTCAATTCAAATTCATGTTTGTCACTCGACATTACGGCAACTTGAAGTATTGAAAGAACAATTGATTGGCTGGTTGGCGAAACCGCATGAACAGCCGCGTCGTCCAAATGATATTTTGGTTTTAGTTCCTAATTTGGCTGAGGTAGAACCTTTAATACGAAGTGTTTTCCCTGCTACAGCAACTGAGCAAGGTGTGCATTTGCCAGTCAAAATAGCAGGTGTTGCCTCACTTGATGCACTCAATGCATGGCGTGCCGTAATTGGCCGAATTAACCTTATGCAAGGCCGATTTGGCTTTGATGACTTTGCTGACTGGCTTAGTTTGCATGCGACACAGCAGCGTTATGCACTTGAATATGCTCAAGTAGAGCGAATTTTAAATTTACTTGTTGATGCAGGGTTTAAACGTGGGCTTGATGCAGAGCATCTGAAACGTAGCTTATGTGACGGCGATGATGATTATCGATATAGCTTTAAATTTGCTTTAGAGCGGTTAGCGCTCGGTATAGCAATTCCTGAACACGCTACATTTAATCAGGTGCTGAGTTACGCTAAGGTCCAACCGAGTGATTTTGAGCTTATTGGTACGCTCATTCAGATTTATCAAGATTTAAATGAGCGCCGTGACTGGCTCATTATGCATGAGCAGAAAAAAAGTCATACGGTGGAATACTGGCTGCAAATACTCTCGCAAGATATTATCGAGTTTGAGCAGGCCGGTGTGGCTGCTTTAAAAACTGCGCGGGAAATTGTAAAAAAACAAGAGCGTATGTTAACGCTTGCAAGCTACTATGCCGAGACAGAAACAGGCGCCTTACGTAAAATCACCTTGCCTTTGCCTTATATTCTGGATGAGATTCAGCGAACTTTAGAAAATCAGACCGCCCAAGCTGAACCGACCGGACAGATTACCTTTGCCCAGATTGGACAAATTCGTCCCTTACCTTATCGCTTAATTGTGATGTTGAACCTTGATGCAGGGCAGTTTCCTAACCGTGATACCCACGTGCCATTTGATTTGATGGATGCCTTACGTCAACAATTAGGTGACCGTTCCCGTCTTGAGGATGATCAAGGTGCTTTCTTGGATGCCTTACTTTTAGCTCAAGAAAACTTATGGCTGTTTTATAACGGTTTTGATGTTAATGACGGTGAGGTGAGAGACCCTTCTAGTATTCTTCAAGAGTTCCGTGAGCATCTTGCGCTTATTGTAAAACCGGAGCCAAATGCACCTGACCGTGAAGTGATTGAAGGCATTGAAATTCCGTCTCAATTAAAACAGCTCTATCACTTACATTATTTACAGCCGTTTGACCCGAAGGGTTTTATGGCCGAGAAAAGTTATATTCGTTATCAAGATCACTGGTTTAATGTGGCGATGCAAATTCAGCAAGCTTCCGGTGTTCTTAAGCCTTGGGCGAATACATCTTATCCTTTAGAAATACCTGACATGCTGGTTTTAGATAGCCATCAGTGGATACAAGATGTGACTTTCCCGGCACGCCTTTATTTAAAAACCTTGGGTGTCGAAAATTTAGGAAGGATGGGGGAGTTAGATCAGAATGAACCTCTGCTTTTAGATGGTTTGGGTCGTTATACCATTCGACATTTTTTACAACAAAATGAACAGCAGGCACAGCCAGAAGCTCTACTTGATCAGTTGCCTATAGGCAAAGTTCAATACAGTGCATGGCAACAGGGCATTTTTGAACAGGAATGCTTGCTTGAGCGCCTTCATCATTACGCGCCAGCCGTGACACAAACGACTCAGCGTGTGTGGCGAATTGCTAAACAGCTACATATGAATATTACGGTGCCAAAATCTGAAACTCAGGATTGGGTCAGCATGGAAGCATCAAGTGCTCGGGCAAAAAGACGTGCAAAAGTCTGGTTAGAGTACCTGCTTTGGTTGGCCTATTTAAATGAAGGAAGTGCAGGAACTGAAAGACGCCGTATTGTGGTTTTTAGTGACCAAACTGTCATCTGTAAAGGTATTAGTTCGGAGCAAGCTCGGCAGTATTTACAACCGTGGTTTAAAATCTGGCGTTATGCTCAACAGCAGCCGCTCGTGTTACCAGCAGCTTTATTATTAAAACCACTTGAAAAAGCTAAGGCATATCAGTGGGAAACAACAAATCCGACAGAAAAAATAAAACTCGATGAGAAGAGCTATGCGGAGCTGTTAAAATACTGGAATGAAACGGGGACATTTACCTCTATCGATATGACACAAAATGAAGCGTGCAAGTTACATCAAGATTGGCGTTTCATTTTGCAAGAACAAGATGCACAAGCATTACTTCAACATGCTTGTGATGAGTTTGCCTATGACCTGTATCATCCGGTTTTTCAATTTCAACATTCGGAGTAAGGCATGAACTCAAGAGTACAGGTGTCTTATCAACCTATTATTGATATTGAATTTAGTGGACTGCATTTAATTGAGGCTTCGGCGGGTACTGGGAAAACCTATACACTGTCGAGTTTAATGGTTCGTATTTTTCTTGAGAAATATTTACCGGGCCAAGTCATTGCAACAACATTCACCCGTGCTGCTGCGGCTGAGTTAAAAAGCCGGATTCGTGCGCGTTTGATCGAAACCCACCGTTATTTAGATGCCAAGCGGAGCTTGACTGAAAAAGAGATCCTTTTGCAGGCCGAGCAAGAAACTGACTTATTACTCCAACATGTTCTCAAGCATTTTGCGACACGTATTGCCTATGCCTGTGAGCGTTTAAAGCTCGTTATCGATCAGTTGGATGAGCTGTTTGTTGGAACACTCGATAGCTTTAGCCAAAAGTTGTTACGTGAGTTTGCCTTTGAAAGTGGCAAAATTGAACGTGCTCAAATTACCGATGATGCCAAAACCTATAGCCGACAACTGATTCATGATGTTTTACGTGAATGGATACAGTCTCAGCCTCAAACCGTGATTGATGCGTTGTATCTGGCAGGTGAGTTAAAAAGTGTCGACAGTTTTGTCAAACTGGTCGAAGACTCACTGAATTTTAGTTCGGCTCATTTTAAACTTCCCGAAAAGCCTACCATTCAGTTTGAACAGCTTGCTCAGCTCAAACAGTTGGCAGCAGAAATTGATATCAGTTTTCTAGAACCGTATTACTCGCTTGATGGCGAACACTATAAACATGTAAGCGGCACAATATTTCGTAATGGGGCATTTAATAAGTTATTTAGTGAATGTTTGCCACAGCTATTACAAGTTTTAAAGCAAAGCGACAGTATTTTAGTTTTTGATGGGTCTCTGGCAGTACAACGGGAACTCGTTTTTAAGTTTTTAGGCCAGCTTGCCGATCAGAAAGTTTTCAAGAAATGTCCTGCTGAAATTTCAGATGGATTTTATCAGCATCCTTGTATTCAGCAGATTCAGCAGTTATTTGGTGTACTGAAAAACTATGCTGAACAGTTCGATCAGCTTCATATTTATTTAAAAGCCTATTTGTGTGTAGAGGTTAAAAAACGTTTACCACAGGTTTTACAAAACAAGGGCGAGACGACTTTTTCTCAGCAAATTCGCACTTTGTCAGAAGCTTTAAAGGGTGAGCAGGGGCAACGTTTCGCCGTATTTGTGCAGGCTCGATACCCCTTAATTTTGGTTGATGAGTTTCAAGACACCAACCAAGACCAAGATGACATGCTCGCCAGCATTTGGCGTCATCCAGAACGTTACCAAAAAGGTTGCATGATTATGGTGGGTGACCGTAAGCAGGCAATTTACGGTTTCCGTGGTGGGGATATGCTCACCTTCTTGAATGCCTACAAAGATATTCAGGCAAAGCATGGTCGTGAATATAAGTTAATTCATAACCACCGTTCAGTCGCTGACTTGGTTGAAGTGGTTGATGCCTTATTTCAAAGGCAAATCGACTTTGGTGAACAGGTTCAATATGACCCGATTCGGGCAGGGACTCGACCTCATCCAGTTTTAATCGATCAAAACCAGCCTAATCCGCATCCTTTACGTTGGCTCATGCTAAAAGACAAGGAAACGGAAGCACAGCAAGTCGCTTGGAAAATACGTGATTTACTCAATCAGTCACATGCAGGACAACTTTATTTTCAAAAAGATGCCCAGACTCAAATCTTAAATGAAGACGATATTGCAGTCTTGTCGCGTAATCATGATGGTCTTGATAAAGTTCAATTTGAATTAGAACGTTTAGGAATACGAGTTAACCGGCCATCAAAACGAAGTGTTTTTGATTGCACAATTGCTCAGGATGTTGGGGCCTTACTCACTGCGATTCTTCATCCTTACGATGAGGCCAAAGTGAAACGAGCTTTGATTAGCCGTTTATTTGCTATGGACCTTAAACAGCTGTTGCAACTCGAGCAAACGGCCGAAGGTTTAAGCCAGTTTATGACGGGTTTTGATGCTATTCGGGAATTGTGGTCAGCTCAGGGCTTTTTAGTAGCATGGCAGCAATGTTTAAACCAATTTGGCATTTGGAAAAATCTGGTTGCTGTCCAGAGTAAAGATAATGAGCGGGTTGTGGTGAACTTGCGTCATTTGACCGAAATTTTGAGCCAACATAGCGAGAAATATCAGGGCGCGCAAAATCTCTATCACTGGTATCTCAAGCAATTACAATCACCACTTGATCGTGAATGGGAGTTAGAGCGTAGATTGTCGAGTGAAGCTGGCGTACAGCTCATGACCATTCACCAGTCAAAAGGTCTTGAGTTTAAAATTGTCTTTTTGCTCGGGGCCGACAAGCCATTTCGGGAAAATAACAAAACACTTAACTTCTCGACCCAAGATATAACGGTTCCGGAGTCGACTCAAACTCTAACACAACGTGTTGTTGCGATTGCCGATAAGACATATTTAAACGAAACCGAGCTGAAGCAGCATGAAGAACGGGCTTTGGCGGAACAAAACCGTCTATGGTACGTTGCCTTAACTCGGGCAAGTCATCGTGTTTATGCGCTCTTACAAGATACGGATGGCAAGTCTGTTTCAGGTTTGGCATTTTGGAAAAACAGAGCTGAACCATTCCAGCACCGTTGTTGTACCGATGAAATAATTTTGGAGCAACCACCTGCTGCAAGACATTTAAATCAACACATCAATATTATTGAGATACAGGCACAGCATTTTCCTGATCAGCGCTTTTATTCAAGAGGCAAAACCAGTTTTAGTTATCTGGCACAGCATTTAAGACATAAAGTAGGTACAGATTTACTCGCGAGTCAGAGCCATGAAGCTGTTTTAGCCGAAGATGAACTCGATCAGGTTATTTCTGTTGAGACGGCCACAGCACAGCCCATTAGCTGGATCAAAAGCAATTTTCCAAGAGGGACGCTCGCAGGTAATTTCTTACATGAAATTTTTGAGCATATTGATTTTCAATGTTCAGATGAGTGGGTAAGCGAAATACGCCGTCGTTTTAAAAATGACTACAGTAGTTTGTGGCAAGATTTATTAATCAAATACCAAGAAAGCTTTCCCGAAGAACAAGAAGCGGAATACTCGCTTTATCACGCTGTGGCCGAATGGTTGCAAGAGATTTTAAGCACGCCGTTATATCAAGGCTTTCGCCTAAATCGGTTACAGCCAGAGCACTATTTATCAGAGTGTCCTTTTTATTTGGCACTGTCGGATCGTGTGTTAGCCATGAAACGTATTCAGCAGCTGTTTGCTGAATATGGTATGGAAATGCCAGAGTTATTAGAGGCTCGTTCTGCACGCTATTTAAATGGTTCGATAGACTTGGTTTATTTTGATGGGCAGCGTTATCACATTGCTGACTATAAGAGTAACTACTTGGGTGAAAACCTTGCTGATTACAGTGTAGAAGGCATTGCACAAAGTATGTCTTTAGCCAGCTATTGGCTACAAGCGGGTCTATATTTGGTTGCGTTACATCGTTATTTAAAAGTCAAAATGCAGAATTATGATATTGAACAACACTTAGGTGGGGCGACTTATCTTTACTTGCGCGGTATGAATGGCGAAGCTGAGCAAGGTTATTATTATTGGCAGCCAAGTACAGAATTTGTTCTACGACTCGATGCTATTTTAGGGTACTTTGCTGAGGATAAAATTGCATAAAAAATGCTGATAAATGATCTAATTTTAGATTTAACAAATACTTGGGGTGTGGATAAGCCTGTCTATAACCATGTGGACAAGCGTGTGGAAAACTAGGTGGATAAGTGTGTGGACAATCTAAATAGCCCTGAACAAAGCGATTTAAGCTGGTTAATGACTTGGAGTACCTTTCTAAATCAAGCCCCGTTTACTGCACAGACACAAGCTCCAGAGGCAGCTTATTTTTTGCAGCAGCTAATTGAAGCGAGCTTGCAGGGTGACAGTTGTATTGAGATTAGCCCAGAGCAAATAGAAACACTTGGCCAACTGGTGATATCTGCTGAACAAGCAAAGTCTCAAGTTGCCCCTTGTGTCCACGACGGGCAGGGGTTGGCATTATACCGATATTGGAACCTAGAGCAACGTCTAGCTGAGCAAATTCGCCGATTAAAGCAACAACCAATTCAACCTGTTTCATGTGAAGAGCATTTAGACTTATTAACTGATCCTCATCAGCAAGCTGCTTTGCAAATGGTGACTCGGCAGAGCTTAAGTATTATTACAGGTGGACCGGGTACAGGTAAGACTTATACGCTGGCTCGTATTATTGCTGTGCTTAGTCAGGCAATTCCGCATATTCGTGTGGCAATGGCTGCTCCGACGGGTAAAGCTGCACAGCGTATGCAAGAAGCCTTACAAAACTCGTTTAATGATCCCAAACTGCTTGAGTCGGGGCTAATGAGTGATGAGCTAAGAAACCAAAGTACCCAAACTATCCATCGGTTATTAGGTATGGGGCATAGTCAAACTCCACGGTTTAATCAAAAACAGCCGTTGCCTTATGACGTTATTGTGGTGGATGAAGCCTCTATGCTGGATTTAAATCTGGCAACGTTATTATTTGAAGCTGTCCCTGAGTCTTGTCGAATTATTTTATTAGGCGATGCCAACCAGCTTGCTTCAGTAGATGTTGGAGCAGTACTTGCAGATTTACAGCAAATCGAGACGTTGTCTGAAAACCGTGTTCACCTTCAAACCAGCCGTCGTTTTGCGGAAGGGGCTTTGATTGGTCAGGTTGCCCGATTTATTCAAATGCAAACCAGTCAAATCAACCATGAGCAAGTTTTACAACAATTTGAAGTCGATATTGTTCAAGTTTCAGAGTTACGTTCAATACCTTTAGAAGCCGACATGCCCGATGTGGTTCAGCTTGAATACTTACCCGCAGAGTCATCTCTAGCACTAGAAACTTACTACCAAAAATTGATGGTGGGTTTTCAAGGCTATGTGCAAAGCTTAAAAGCTTATTTACAAGATGATCGATCACTTGAGCATATTGAAAATATTGTTAAGTCATTCGATGACTACCGTATTTTAACGGCAGTTCGTCATGGGCCATTTGGCTTGCAGCAACTTAATCAATATGCCGAACGCTGGTTACAACAACAGCTAGGTATTGTGACTTTAGGAGGATGGTATGTAGGCCGTCCGGTCATGATGACTTATAACGATTATCAGCTTGGTATTTCAAATGGTGACATTGGTTTATGTTTTGAACACAGAACCCAGCCTCAACAGTTTGAAGTCTATTTCCCAAGTTTAAATAAGTGGGTTGCTGCAAACCGATTACCTAAAAGTATTCAAAGTGCATTTACTTTAACCATTCACAAATCGCAAGGGTCTGAATTTACACATACTGCTGTTGTTCTCGATCAGGCTGCCAAGAATTTGTTAAGCCAAGAGTTAATTTACACTGCGATTACACGAGCGAAAAAAGTGGTCAGTCTGTTGGTTCATCCAGAGGCTTTATTACAATCTTTTACAGTTCGTACGACCAGAAAAAGCGGTTTAGTTGAAAAAGTTAATCGGTTAGTTCGTTAAGGCAAACTTAATATTTTTACCCTTGTAAGAAAAAGCTTACATGGATTCGAGATATTTGCTGCTAGAGAACATACCCTGTTTTTGAGATTATAAACGCACAACGAGCTTGGCAAGGAATGTCGGGCAAAATCGCACAATAATAACAACTTAAGTCGAGAGACTGCGAACTTACAATGAAGTAGGTGAATAAAGAGGAAACTTACAGCCGCTAAGCCTTGTAGTTTTGGGAGAGACTACAGGGCTTTTTTATATTCTGAGTTTTTATCACGTTAAATAAATTAAATAACCCCTGGTTTGCGTCGTGCTATTTCTTATTCTGATTATCAATAATTTAACTCAAGCATATTAATATATTTATTTGTAATATGATTCTTAAATGGGCATTTTTCGCGTGAATTGTTAAGTTAAATGTTATACAGAACCGTACGTTATTTAGCTGTTACAGATAAACGCTAAATATTAGACAGACCTGTGCGTTTTCGCTTACATGATGATAAGAAAAATACTACTTTTCTTCATAATTGGATATGACAAAATACATCACATAAGGAAATAGAAATAAAAATAACGGAAGTGAGTAAAACGAGAAGAAGGATGTGGAAAGCATCTCACACATAACAATAAGAACAGCGATAAACACGATAAACAAGAACTACAGCGCCAAAAACCCAAGCAGAAATGCTTGGGTTTTTTATTTTAGCGCTAAGTTATTACGATTTAGACTAGATCTGTTTCATGTGAATCGCTACCAAACAATGAGCGACGCTGATCTCTAGGAATTCGTGGGCATTGGCTAGAAATTTGATAGAGCAAGTTGGCTAGAGCCGGAAGGTGAGTGCCTACTACGGACTTTCCAGTGGTTAACAGTGAAACGCTAATATCTCGCTCTGGGTCGGCCCAACATAAAATATTAGAAAAGCCGAGATGACCAAAAGCTTGTCCAGTCATTGGACCAAATAAACCTACTGGATTACTACCGAGCATGGGACCTAGTGCATAACGCATAGGTATTAATAAGGTTCGATCAATGTTAACTCCTGTGGTCGGTAGAGTTGCTCTAAAAATTGTTTTCTCACTTAAAATTTGTTTGCCTTGGTAGCTTCCCCCACTTAAAAGCATTTCAAAGAAGCGTCCAGCTTGTTCGGCACTGGTATAAATGTTGCCAGCAGGGCAGATGGTATCCATAAAGCGGCTATCATTGGTCACATCTACAGCGAGTTGTAAGCCGCCACCTAGTACATGATTTAAATAATGATCTGTTCCTAAGCGAGGATGTAAACCTGTTGCACAATTGAGTGCAACTTTGGAGCGATACTCTGGCTTCAAACCATAGTTGAAATAAGGCATGTCCATCGGCTTCTCGATGGTCTCATGCACAAATTGGCGAAGGTCTTGCCCTGTGACTCGCTCAATAATTTCACCTAAAATATACCCTGCCGTTACTGCATGATAGGCGAGGTGATTTCCTGCTGGAGAAACAGGTCTTGCTGCATATAGGCGCTTTAAAATTTCATCTTTATCAAAAAGCAGTTCAGGAGTGACTTCTCCATCAACATAAGGAATGCCTCCCCGATGTGCTAACAAATGAAAGATGGTCGCACGGCGCTTCCCATTTACACCATATTCAGGAATGTAATAACTGACGGGGTCAAGTAAGTTGATTTCACCTTTTTCATCTAAAAGATGAATCAACATAGCAGTAATCATTTTGGATGCTGAAAATAAGCAAACAGGAGTATCCGGCGTTGCGATGAGGGCATTATTTTGCAAACCTTCTGGAGAGTTCCCTTGAGCATAGCCAATGCTTCGATTTAATAAAATTTTCCCCTGTCTACGTAAACAAAAAGTAATGAGCGGATAGTTCCCGGTTTTATAGAGTGACTCAATACTTTTCCAGATCTTTTGAACCTGACGTTCACTCATTCCACCTTGTTCGGCAGGTACCTCATCTTTGTGATGAATGACCGATCCAATATCGTCTGGTACTGGACAGGTGTTGGTCGAAAATATTTTCACACGTCCCTCGCGTTTCTTTCTTTTTATTGACGTTCAAGTGTGCAGGGTTCGGATGCGTATGTCAGTGTCTAAAATGACAGGTAACTGAAAACAATTTTGCAATCCATATATAGATACCTTAAAATAGGCAACTTGCTGTAGTGATGCACGGCAGTCAGTTGCGCTCAACTGATTCATATCATTTTATTTTTTAAGCATCTCGGAGAAATCGAATGGCTTTAACTAATGCAGACCGCGCAGAGATCATTGCTAAATTTGCTCGCGCTGAAAACGACACTGGTTCACCAGAAGTACAAGTAGCTTTATTGACTGCTCAAATCAATGATTTACAAGGTCACTTTAAAGCTCACAAACACGACCACCATAGCCGTCGCGGTTTGATCCGTATGGTTAACCAACGTCGTAAATTACTTGACTACTTAAATGGTAAAGACCACGAGCGTTACACTGCTTTGATCGGTGCTTTAGGTCTACGTCGTTAATTCGATTTTGCTTTGTTTTCGGTTTATCGCATGTTGCTATGCTTTGTTTCTGGAAAGAAAGTTTCGCCTAATCAATCGTTAGGCGATTTATAGAAGGGGCGCTTGTGCGCTCCTTCTTTGCGTTTAATATTATTTAAAAGTTTTGGTCTAGTGTGATGGCTTCTAAGCTTTGTCATTTATCTACCAATAGTTGTAGTCTGAATGCCAAACCTTAGGGGTCTCACTAGAATAAAATTAGGAAAATACAATACATGTCAATGTTTAACATCGTTCGTAAAGAATTCCAGTTCGGTCAACATCAAGTCGTTTTAGAAACGGGTCGCGTTGCACGTCAAGCAAATACAGTTTTAATTACAATGGGCGGCGTAACTGTTTTAGTTGCAGTTGTTGCTCAATCTAAAGCAAAAGCGGGTCAAGACTTTTTCCCGTTAACAGTTAACTATCAAGAAAAACAATATGCAGCTGGTCGTATCCCTGGTGGTTACGGTAAGCGTGAAGGTCGTGCTTCTGAAGCTGAAACTTTAATTTCACGTCTTATTGACCGTCCAATTCGTCCATTGTTCCCAGAAGGTTACTTCAACGAAATTCAAGTAACAGCAACAGTTGTTTCTTCTGACAAAACTATGGAAGCTGATATTGCTGCAATGTTAGGTACTTCTGCTGCATTAGCAATTGCAGGTACACCATTCCGTGGCCCAATCGGTGCAGCACGTGTTGGTTTAATTAACGGCGAATATGTTTTAAACCCGAATTTTGAACAAATGGCTCAGTCTGACCTTGACCTTGTGGTTGCTGGTACAGAAGCGGCTGTATTAATGGTTGAATCTGAAGCAAAAGAACTTTCAGAAGACCAAATGCTTGGTGCTGTGCTTTTCGGTCATGACGAAATGCAAATCGCGATTCAAGCAATTAAAGAATTTGCTGCTGCTGCCGGTGCAGTGGAATCAACTTGGGTTGCTCCAGCTAAAAATGAAACACTTCGTGAGCAATTAAAAGCAGCTTTCGAAGCTAAAATTTCTGAAGCGTATACGATTGCGGTTAAACAAGATCGTTATGCAGCATTAGATGCACTTTATGCAGAAGCTGTAGCTCAGTTCGTTCCTGAAAATGACGAAACTGGTCTTGCTGACGAAGTAAACGAATTATTTGAAGACCTTAAATACCGTACAGTACGTGACAACATCTTGTCTGGTAAGCCACGTATTGATGGTCGTGATACTAAAACTGTTCGTGCGATCGACGTTCAAGTTGGCGTATTAGATCGTGCACACGGTTCTGCATTATTTACACGTGGTGAAACTCAGGCGTTAGTAACAACAACTTTGGGTAATACTCGTGATGCGTTAATGGTTGATACGCTTTCTGGTACTAAAACTGACAACTTCATGTTGCACTACAACTTCCCTGCATACTCTGTAGGTGAAACAGGTCGTGAGTCTGGTCCTAAGCGTCGTGAAATTGGCCATGGTCGTTTAGCACGTCGTGGTGTTCAAGCTGTTCTTCCTGCTGCTGACCGCTTCCCATACGTTATTCGTATTGTATCTGATATTACTGAATCTAACGGTTCATCTTCAATGGCTTCTGTATGTGGTGCGTCATTATCTCTTATGGATGCAGGTGTTCCACTTAAAGCACCAGTTGCGGGTATCGCAATGGGCTTAGTGAAAGAAGGCGATCGTTTTGCGGTACTTTCAGACATCTTAGGTGACGAAGACCACCTTGGTGACATGGACTTTAAAGTAGCAGGTTCTGCAAACGGTATTACTGCACTTCAAATGGACATCAAGATCGAAGGTATTACTGAAGAAATTATGGAAGTTGCGTTAAACCAAGCATTTGCTGGTCGTATGCACATCCTTAATGAAATGAACAAAGTAATTTCACGCGCTCGTCCTGAAATTTCAATGCATGCTCCAACATTCGAAGTAATTACAATTAATCCGGACAAGATTCGTGATGTAATTGGTAAAGGTGGTGCAACAATCCGCCAAATTACTGAAGAAACTAAAGCTGCTATTGATATTGAAGATAACGGTACAGTTCGCGTATTTGGTGAAACTAAAGCTGCTGCTAAAGCTGCAATTGCAAAAATCCAAGCGATTACTGCTGAAGTTGAACCAGGTAAAATCTACGACGGTAAAGTTATCCGTATTGTAGAATTTGGTGCATTCGTAAACATTATGCCAGGTACTGATGGTCTTCTTCATATTTCGCAAATCTCTAATGAGCGTATTGCGAACGTAACTGATGTTCTTAAAGAAGGTCAGGAAGTGAAAGTACAAGTTGCTGATGTTGACAACCGTGGTCGTATCAAATTGACTATGAAAGATATTGAGCAAGCATAATTGCTTAACTCACTAAAAAAGTCCGCTTGATGCGGGCTTTTTTTATGGCATGATGCAAGTAATACACCAATAGATCGACATGGTATGCAGGTTTATTATTTTTATCGTCATCAAAGCGACGGCTATGTTTTTTTAAGCCGTGAAAAGCACACTGAACATATTCTGGAGTTTTTCTGGATTGATAGTGTGAGATCGGATGTTGTGAGTCAGAATGAAGAATGGCAACAAAAAATTCAGCAACTTGCAGATGTATCCATTAATGAGTTTCATATGCGAGATATTGCGAATATCGAACATCCTTGTGCATTTGATACGCTTGAAGAATACGACCTGCTTATTTTTAGAAAGCTCGTAACGCCGGATGATGAAATTAAAAATGGCGAATCACATGAGAGTGTATTTGGTTTAGCTACCACACCGATCAGTTTTATTTTTACGCCTAAAGTACTCATTAGCGTACGTGAGCAGGGCAACAAGTCGATTGAAAATTATATTCAGCGCCTTGAAAATATTTTATGTAAAACTCTCGAAGAGCAAAATAAAACCCGTAAGCTGCCTAATTCACCTGTAGATCTATGTTTACGCCTGCTCAATAGTATGGTGGATGGCTATCTTGATATTCGTTCACCTTTGACTAGAAGGGTCGAGCATTGGCAACAACAGCTATTACAAGGGAATCGGCGTTTTAAACAGTGGCATCAACTGTTTCATGAAAATATGGCGTTTCAGCAGGTCGAAAACTTGTGTGAAGAACAAATCGAAACCCTACAAGAGTTTCGTGATGAAATTGTAGAAAACTATCATCATGTTATTGGTGAGAAGACGCATAGTTCTCAAGACCTTTTATTAGTGCGTCTAAATGATTTAATGAGTCATGTTGAACGTATTCAAAAACATACCTTGCGTTTACGTAGTGCGATTCAATCGGCAATAGATTTGCATTTCTCGGCAATTGCTAACCAGACCAATGAGAACATGCGTATTCTTGCCATTATTACTGCTGTGTTTGCGCCGCTTACGCTTTTAACTGGTATTTACGGGATGAACTTTGAGTTTATTCCGGGGCTTAAATCGCCAGTAGGTTTTTGGATTATGCTTGGAGTTATGCTGCTCAGTACCATTTTATTGCTCTATTATTTTTATCGACAGCATTTAGTAGGGCGCGGTGAAAAAAGTGTGATTGATTTACTGGCGCAGCAGCATCGCCAAGATCGTATGAATTTGTTTTGGTTTTTGGAATATGAACCGATTAAGCAGACTTTGAAGGAAGTGGAAAAGATTACTCGGTTAAAGTAATAAAGACTTCCAAAAATGACAAAGTTGTTTGGTTAGCATTGCCTCAACTATAGGGTCTAATTAGATATTTTTTTATATAGGCATTTTTACTTTTGACTGGGCAAAAGTAACAAAACCCCTTTATTGGACTGACGGTACATCCCTGTTACCGCAGTCCAAAAGGCGGCATCCATGCCGCCCATCACGTTAGTTCATACCTACTTTAAAGATTATTTAGAAGAAAAAATCTTAATGGAAATGCTTCAACTGTTTTCTAAGTTGTTGCACTTCATCAATCAAATCTAACATCACCGCAACTGCTGCCAAACTTGCATCAAAGTCACGTTGCAAACGATACGCTTTACGAGCACGAATAACATCTTCACCCAAAAACTGATGTTTTTCAGGTGGAGTATCAATCGCTAAAATATCGTACTCAATGAGCTCTAGAATCCAGTCCGGGCTTTGACCACAGGCTTGAGCAAATTGTTGCAGATCAAATGTACATTGTTCATCAACGACTTCAGCACTAAAGGTGTGGCCGTCACATACAATTTCTCGATAATGGATGGTTGTCATGATCTTGCTCCCTAATGAGATGAACGAGGTTCGAATGAAGCAAAGGCTTCTGCCAATTGCTGATAGGCTTCTTTTTCTTTTTCAGAATGCACAGGTGGGAATACAATATTTAAAATTAAATAAAGATGGCCTGGCGTTTTATTTGGTATCCCTTTGTCTTTTAAACGTAGCTGTTGTCCCTGTTTTGCATTTTTTGGTAAATTGACATGTAAAGGTCCTGCAGGTGTTTTTACTTCAATACCTTGACCTAATGCGGCCTCCCAAGGCGCTACATCTACAGTTAAATATACATCACTGCCTTCCACATGAACACGATCTGTATCTTTATATTGAATCTCGATATAAAGATCGCCGTTGGCACCACCATTGATGCCACTTTGCCCTTGTCCGCTTAGACGAATTTGTTGGCCTTCCTTCATCCCTTTAGGTATTTTCACCTGTAGGGTTTTGCGCTGTACCTCAGGCTCACCATAAACATTCACAGTCGGAATTTGCAAGGTAATCTGTTGTGTTGACCCATGATAGGCAATATCAAGATCGACCTCTATGCTGGCATGTTGATCTTCACCCCGATAACTACGTTGTTGCCTTTGGTATTGTTGCTGTCCACCACCAAAGCCTGCACCAAAACGACCAAATAAGTCTTCAAAGCCGCTAAAGTCAGCTTGTTCACCGCCGCCTGAGAAGCCTTGACGATAAAAGCGTGCACCATCAAATCCCCCTTGAGCTGCACCTTGGCCAAAGCCGTTGAAACCTTGTGGGTGGTCTAACATTTGGTCATATTCAGCCTTTTTTTCGGCATTACTTAAGGTGTCGTAGGCGACGTTAATAGCCTGCATCTTTTCTTCTGCATCTTTTTCTTTGCTGATATCGGGGTGATATTTACGAGCTAATTTGCGATATGCTTTTTTAATTTCATCAGCAGAGGCTTCTCGTTTAACCCCTAATTCTTCATAATAATTTTTGGCCATAATGTTTTATCACGATGGTGTTATTTATTTCATTATGAAACAATTTTTAAGGCTTTCAATGAGCTAGATTGTATAAGAGTTGTTCTCTTACAAAAATGGGAGACTAGGTGGAAGAGACATAAGTCAATTAGGACTATGCCTCTCATTCTTTATATGAAAGTTTGATATAAACCGTATAGGGCAATTAATAAAAGCAATAGGCCGCATAAGCCGAGTATTTTAGGGTATAAGTGGCTGTTAGAAAGGCGACGGAAGAATACATAAACTAAAGATAGGGTTAAAAAATCTAAAACAATCCATGTCAGTGTAAGAAGGGTCAAACTGAAATTTAGGTTAGGTGAAATAGAGACAAATTGAGGAAAGAAAGCTGAAAAGAAAATAATATCTTTAGGGTTTGAAATACCCACTAAAAAGCCTTTTTTAAAACCACCATTTTGGGCAGAAACGGTTTGTATTGCTTCCGGATGAGGGGCTTGGATGACTTCTTTGAGAATATTAAGTCCTAAATAGCCAATATAGAGACAGCCTAAAATACGAATAATATTTAAATAGCTTTCATTAATACCGAGTACTCCTTTAAGTACGAGTACCGAAATAAAAATTAAAACCAGTGAGGCGAGATTTGTACCAAAAATGGTTTCCAGTGCTTTTTTATATCCGCCTTTCAGTCCGGCGCTTGCCACCAAAATCATGACTGGGCCAGGGGTCGCAATCATAATAATGACACTGAAAATAAAGAGAAAATAATCAAAATAATTCATGAAATATAAGCATCTTATTTATTGGGTTATAAAGTAAGCTCATATTAACTGATTTAAAATAACATGCTGAAAATTCTCATCAAAAATTATAGATAAATAAAAAGGCGGTTTGACCGCCTTTTTATAAATTAAGGGATTAACTCAAGTGTTCACCAAATAAACCCAATGCTTCTTCGGCAGTGAATTCATAACGAGTATTACAGAACTGGCAATCCATTTGAATCGGGTTTTGTGCTTCCAATGTTTCATGAACAGCATCAACACCAATTTGAATGAGTGCTTTAGCACAGCGCTCTTTAGAGCAAGTACAGCCAAATTTTAAGTGTTCAACTTCTGGCAAGCGTACTTCTTCTTCATTATAAAGACGATACAAAATTTCATTCGCTGAAAGCTCAGTTAGTTCTTCAGGCTTGAGCGTTTCAGTCAGCATGGTTAAACGTGGCCATAAATCTTCATCAACCAGTTTTTGCTCTTCCTCATCATGACGAGGTAATAACTGAATGAGTAAACCACCAGAGCGTTTAGCTGTACTTGCCAATACAATACGAGTTGGAATTTGAGCAGATAAATCATAATACTGCATCAAACAGCCCGCTAAGTTTGTTTGGTCAAGAGGTACGATCCCTTGATAACGCTCGCCATGCTCAGGTTCGATGTTAATAAATAAAATTGGATTAACTAAAGCGCCAAGGACTGTACTGCTGTCAGTTGCTTCAACAAAACGTGGATCTGTTTCGTAGTCTGCTAAAGCACGAACTTCACCTAAGTGATTACATTCAGCCATGGCCCATTTGAAAGAGCCGCTAGCCTGGATTTGCAAGCTGATACGGCCTTTGATTTTTAAAGTACTTGCAAGTAATGCAGTCGCGCTCAACATCTCGCCTAATAGAATCTTAACCGCATGCATGTAGTCGCGTTGAGCTAAAATAGTTTGTAATGCTTCTTCCAGATGAACTACTTCACCGCGAACAGGAAAGTCCTCTATATAAAAGCGTTGGCGTAAATCAGACATAATATTCTCCAGGGCCCTAAGCAGATTATAACAACTTCGGTTTAATCAAGCTTAGGGAATGCAGCGTGGCTGCAAGCAGGACATCGGCAACTCTTGTACCGATTGTCGCAATCATTTAGGCAATGTGAATAAGTCCTTAATATAGCCATTTTGCGAAATCTCAAGTTATTCTTCGTGATCTCGTGTAATGTCGATACGATTTGGTTGTAAATGACGCTTTAAATTCACGTCATGTCTTGATGTGGCTTGCTGTGCATCGCTTTCAAATAGGTGCTCAAGTTCAGCCAGCGCATTACGATGAGTTTCAAAAACCTTTTGTTCATCGGTATAAATGCTTTGCTGTTGTATGAGTAATTTCTCATCATAATCTCGAAAGATTTCGATATTGTTATAAGCTTGTTCATCGGAAATACCGAGTTCACGTAAAGCGCGATAAGCCATACCTAATGATGATAAATAGGTTTCACGCCAAATATGTTCAACACCTAAATCTCTTAGCAGGTGTACATGATGGCGGTCACGAGCGCGTGCTAGAAGCTTTATGTGTGGATAGTTTAATCTCAGGTGTCGTGCAACATTCATAGAGTCTTCGACATCATCAATTGCCAGAATAAATACTTGGGCTTTTTCAATGCCTGCTGAGCGAAGTAAATCGGGCTGGGTCACATCGCCATAATAGAGTTTGCCGCCGTATCGACGCACAAAGTCCACTTGGTGAAGGTTGTTGTCGATAGCAGTAAAGCCTAAGTGCTGCAAGCGGGCAATACGCGCAATAATTTGTCCAAAGCGTCCAAACCCAGCAATGATAATTGGATTATCTTGCTGAGGAATTTCATCATATTCAGGTGGACGTTCTTTATTAAACAAAGGAATGATTTTAGTTGCCATAATCCAGTAAATCACTGGTGTCAGGACCATCGACAACGTCACAATTAGCGTAACAGGCTCTAATAAAGCATCGGTTAAAATCTTTTCACTTTTCGCAAGACTTAAAATGACAAAAGCAAATTCACCACCTTGAGCCAAGCAAGTTCCAAGCAGCAGGCTATTGTTCCAACTGTATTTTTTATAGCGGGCAATGGCAGTCAACACGAGGGTTTTGATGACGAGTAGGCCAATCGCTCCACCAATAATGAGCCAAGGCATTTCAATCAGTAACGACAGTTGCGTGGTCATACCTACGGTCATAAAGAACAAACCAAGTAATAGTCCTTTAAATGGAGCAATACTTGCTTCAAGTTCATGACGGAATTCTGAGTCGGCCAAAAGTACGCCAGTGAGAAAAGCGCCTAGAGTTGTGCTAATGCCTAAAGTATCCATGAGTAGCACAACAGCAAGAATAATAAATAACCCTACTGCGGTAATCAGTTCAGTTGCACCACTTTTTGCAACGAAACGGAAAAATGGACGCATCACGTAACGACTAAATAGGAACAGACCACTGAATGTCGCGATGATGGCCGCAAAATAAGCAATACCATGATGAGTAGATTCGGTTCCTGCTAACAGTGGAATGACTGCCAATAAAGGAATCGCTGCAATATCTTGGAAAAGCAAAATTGAAAACGATTGCTGACCGTAGGTGGTGTTGAGCTGTTGTTTTTCGGTCAGTAGTTGTAATACAAAGGCTGTAGAAGACAGCGCAAGTGCAAAACCAATGACAAAGCTAGCAGCAAGTTGTTGCTGAAATAGTAGCAATACGGTGAGCATGAGAATTGCGCCCGTAATCACCACTTGTAAACTTCCCATCACGAAAATGGAATCACGCATTTCCCATAACCGTTGTGGACGTAACTCTAGTCCAATTAAGAACATAAGTAAGATTACGCCGAACTCAGCCAGTTCCATAATGGCTTCAGGGTCATGAGCAATATTTAAAACACTCGGGCCAAGAAGGATGCCCGTAAATAAATAACCTAAAACTGTTGCAATCCCTAAGCGTTTACCCAAAGGGACTAAAATCAGAGAAGCTCCAAGAAAAATAGTTGCTTGCAGTAGGAATGACATTCATTACCCCGAATGTATTGATCTTTTTAAGTGTAAAGCCAAAAGGGCTTCTTCACACCATCATATTCAAATCATCTAACTAAATTCTTGTGGGTCAACATCAATAGAGAGTCTGAGTTGATGCTGTCTTGGTGCATGAACCAACTGAGCCCACCATTGTCTTAAGTAAAAATGCAGACGAGCACGGTCGGCAGACAAAATCACCATATGGGCGCGGTAACGTCCCGCTTTACGCTCCATTGGTGCTGGAATCGGCCCCCAGATATCAACAATATCACCTGCAATTTGACGAAGTTGTTCGGCAGCTTCATTTAAAAAATGCAAAGTATAGTCACGATCTTTCGATTCAGCACGAATTAAGACCGCATAACGATAAGGCGGCAGTAATGCAACTTTCCGTTCAGCTAATGTTTGTTTTGCGACTGCCCGATAATCCTTTTCGATGAGTGTGGTAAGTAAAGGATGATCTGGCCTTAAAGTCTGTAAATAAACATGGCCTTTGTGTTCTCCACGACCTGCACGACCAGCGACTTGTACAATCAGCTGCGCCGTACGTTCTGGCGCCCGAATATCGACACTGAGTAAACCCGCATCAATATCTAAAATGGCAACCAAAGTCACATGTGGAAAATGGTGACCCTTTGCCAACATTTGAGTACCGAGCAAAATTGTTGGTTTGTTTTGATGAATACGATCATAGATTTTTTGCCAGCTTCCGACACGACTGGTACTGTCACGATCGACTCGAATCACATCATGATCTGGAAATAGTTCTTGTAAGTGCTCTTCAACCTTAGCGGTTCCTGCACCTAAAGTTTTTAAGCTTTTTTGCTGACATTCAGGGCAATGATCGGGCAAGCGATGAACCGTGCCGCAGTGGTGGCAGTGTAAATAAGAATAAGGCTGAGTGTGCAACGTAAAATGTGCATCACAATGTGGACAATTTGCTTGCCATCCACAGCTTTCACACACCAATACAGGCGCATAGCCACGACGGTTTAAAAAGATTAAAACCTGTTCTTTTCTTGCTAGGGTATTTTTAATCTGCTCGATTAAAGGCTGACTAATACCATGCTGCTTTTTGACAATTTTAAGGTCAATCAAATGCATTTTAGGTAAAAGCGCATGGCCTGCACGTTGGTTAAGTTGCAGTGAAGTTAACTTGCCAGTTTCTACTAAGTAATAACTGTCGATACTTGGAGTCGCCGAACCTAAAATAACAGGGCAGCCTTGTAAGTGGCCCCGATAAAGCGCGACATCACGAGCATGATAACGGAAACCTTCTTGCTGCTTATAAGACAGGTCGTGTTCTTCATCTAAAATGATGAGGCCCAAACGTGGCAGTGGCGTATAAATAGCGGAACGAGTCCCTAAAATAATAGAGGCCTTTCCAGTCTGTGCCTGTTGCCATGCTTGTAAGCGTTTAGAGTCATTTAAGCCTGAATGTAATAAAGCAATGTCGCAGTTAAAACGAGACTTAAAGCGAGAAATAGTTTGAGGGGTTAAACCAATTTCAGGCACTAACACCAGTACTTGCTTACCTTGCTTTAGCACCTCATGCATGATGTGCAAATAAACTTCGGTTTTACCACTTCCAGTTAAGCCATCTAGTAAAAATGCTTGGTATTGATGCTGCACATTAATGACGTGCTGAGTTGCCTTCTTTTGATCATCATTTAACGTAAGTGGCATTTGAGCCAATTGCACAGGTGCTGGACTAAAGTCATGGGGCTCAAGTGTACAGTCTATCAGACCTTTCTTTTGAAGTGCTTTAAGCGTAGCCGTTTCTACACCACTTAAATTAAGAATATTTTCTGTTGTACCTGTAGGGTGCAATTTTAAAATTTGATATGCATCTTGTTGCTTAATGGAACGCTTTAACAAGGCTTCTACATTGTCACAAGGAATGATTTTCCATAGATGAAACAATACATCCATTGGTTTACCCTGACGCAATAACGCGGGTAGGGCCGTTTGCATCACTTCACCAATCGGAAATTGGTAATATTGGGCAGACCATGTCAATAAATTTAAAACTTGTTCATCTAAAATAGGTTCATCATCTAAAAGTTCAGAAATGGCTTTAAGTTGAAAGGTGCCTGTAAATGATTCTTGTGGGTCAACTTTTTCAGTAATGATACCAATCAGGTTCTGCCGTCCAAATGAAATTGCGACGCGGGAACCTACCTGAGCCCGTTCATATTGTGCTTTGGTGAGTGTATAGTCAAAAGTGTCGTACAGATGCACAGGTACGGCAACACGCACACGATAAACAACTGAATCAGGTTTTGGCGTTATGGTCATAGAGGCTCATTTCGTCAATTTTAAAAAACGGCATAGCGTCGTGAAGAGGACTTGGGTATTCTACACAGGCTATAGAATGAATATGAATGATTGCGTAGCATAGATGCAACAGCAGCGACTATTATTTTTGGAAAATTAGAACATTACCATGCCTGCATATCAATTTACTGCTATTGATGCTTCAGGGAAGCAGCAAAAGGGGGTGCTTGAGGGAGACTCAGCACGTCAGATTCGCCAACAATTACGCGATAAAGCATGGACTCCGATTAGCGTTGACCCTGTTGAACAAAAAGACAAGCATCAAAGCCACGGGTTATTCCAGAAAAAGTTTAGTGCTTATGATTTGGCACTGATGACCAGACAACTTTCAGTTTTGGTTGCTGCTGCAATTCCTCTAGAAGAAGCTTTACGCGCCGTGAGCAGACAAAGTGAAAAAGCCCATGTGCAAAACCTTTTACTCTCGGTTCGTTCAAGAGTCTTAGAAGGGCATTCACTTGCGCAAGGCATGCAACAGTCAGGTCGTTTTCCTGACCTTTATATTGCAACGGTTGCCGCAGGTGAACGTTCAGGTCATTTAGATCTGATTTTAGATCAGTTGTCCGACTACACCGAGAACCGTTTTGCCATGCAAAAGAAAGTTCAAGGTGCCATGATTTACCCCATCATTTTAATGCTGATGTCATTTGGTATTGTGATGGGATTAATGACCTATGTCGTCCCAGAGATTGTAAAAACCTTCGATCAAAGCAAAGATGCCTTACCATGGATTACAGTCGCTTTAATGAAAGCGAGTGATTTTATTCGCCATGCGTGGGTCTTTATTATCCTTTTTGCAGTTGTGGGTGTAGTTGCCTTTGTACGGTTTTTAAAAACAACGGCTGGTCATTATGCTTTTGATCGCTTAACACTCAAATTGCCATTATTCGGTAAACTGTCCCGTGGTATTAATGCTGCACGCTTTGCCAGTACCTTATCTATTTTGACTCGTTCGGGTGTGCCGTTGGTGGACGCTCTAAAAATTGGTGCTGCTGTGACCAATAACTGGGTGATCCGTGACTCAATTGCTCATGCTGCTGAACGGGTCACAGAAGGTGGTAACTTGGGTACGCAATTGGAGCGCAGTGGTTATTTCCCACCAATGATGGTACAAATGATCCGAAGTGGTGAGGCATCAGGTGAGCTTGACCGTATGCTAGAACGTGCGTCGACTATGCAAGACCGTGAGGTGACGACATTTATTTCAACCTTATTGGCATTACTTGAACCACTTATGCTGGTTCTAATGGCAAGCATTGTGCTGGTTATTGTAATCGCGGTTATGCTGCCAATCGTAAATATGAACAATATGATTTAATAACTTTGATATTAGAGATAATGATGAAAGTAAAAAATATTCAAAGCGAAACAGTGATGAAGCAACATAGTGAATCTGTGGTTTCAAATCAGCTTGAGCCAACGAGCCATTCCGAGCATAGCTCTGTATCAGATGTTTATTCCTCAAGCGTTTTCGGACTTGCGGCACGTTCGAATGGTGCTCGAATGAAACGTGTCTCAGGCTTTACCCTTATTGAAGTTATGGTTGTGATTGTGATTTTAGGGGTATTGGCTGCTTTAATCGTACCGAACGTCATGGGCCGTAGTGAAAAAGCTAAAATCGATACGACTCAAATTACCTTGAAGGGTGTAGCGGGTGCTTTAGATCAGTACAAGCTTGATAACGGGCATTTCCCAACCATGCAAGAAGGTGGTTTAGATGCCCTCATTAACCAGCCTGCTACCGCAAAAAACTGGATGCCAGGTGGTTATGTGAAAGGTGGTTACCCTAAAGACAGTTGGAAAAATGATATTCAATATGTCATTCCTGGAAAAGATGGCCATCCTTTTGACTTATATTCATTTGGTGCAGACGGTAAAGAAGGTGGTGAAGGTAACGATGCCGATATTTATTACCAGCCTTAATTAAAATGTAAGAGAGATTATCGATTTGTTTAAAAAGATAAAACGATAATGCGAATTGATAATCTTTCTTAATCACGAAAATATAATAACTGTTTGAAAATAAAATAATAAAGTTAATAGTTAGATTTGAGATTTAAAATAAGAATTATTCCCATATTTAATAGTTACAAGAAAGTTAAAATATAAGAGAAAATAAGCTATATATTAGACCTCTTGCGAAAGTAAAAACCACCTCAATCTAAATTTCATGAGATATCAGAAATTAAATCGTTTTTCAGATTCTGAATTCCAGCGCTTGGTTGGTGTACCTCGACCAGTTTTTAGTGAAATGATCGAAGTTTTAAAAGAAGTAGAATCACTTAAAAAGAAATCTGGGCGTCCTCATACTTTAGCTATAGAGGATCAATTATTATTAACACTCAATTACTTACGGAATTACAGCACTCAATTGGAGTTGGCTGCAAATTACCATATCGCTGAAAGTAATGTGAATCGAACCATTAAAAAGGTTGAAGATGCATTGATGAAATCAAGACGGTTTACTCTGCCAAAACGAAGCATTACCACAGCAGACGAACAGTTTAACTGGGTCATTATTGATGCGACAGAATGTTCAATAGAACGTCCGAAAAAAAAA